>JBDTYU010000001.1:0-1627 GCA_040005535.1 Ginsengibacter sp.
TACTTGCAAAATCAAAAAGAAATATTTATATTTGCTCAACTTACACACAAAAATCCCCTTCGCCATCTCCTCTGAATAACCGTTCCGGTTTCTATTTTAATTTATTTTTTAATAAGTCACATCCTTTGAATTACTGATTCGTATATCTATACTGATATATATTCCATTATTCATGTAAAACTGTTTATAAGGTTCACCTCTAAAACATTTAGCATGGAAAATTTTTACTCAGCGTATTCAAAAACAGTAAACGGCGATACATTTTATTTTGTAAAAAAATACCGGGTCTTTCCCGAATACAACAATGTTCCGCCCATTCTTGATAAGTATGCAATGCATTCTGATTTTGAAAAGGCCTGCAAAATTGCAATGATCTATGATAAGGCAATACAACAGCAACTCGCAGATAAGCTGCCGTATAATATTGCCCTTACAAGTGTGAAAGAAATACAACCAGCCAAAGCAGAAATATATAGGTTCAGGGCTCTGCAAATAAATTTACCGTCTTTATTAAAGTTAAACCGGCTGCGTAAAGTTTCATAGATTTCAACAGGGGAATAATTAATAGGCTTGAATTGTTATTGATCATTCTGAGATTTTGCAGCCTGCCAATCACTAAAAGCTCAGGCTTAAACATCCCTGATTATTACTTAATTGATTTTATTACTTCATTCTTTCCAGTTCTTTTTGCATCCTGAACATCTCGTCACGCAATTTTGCAGCTTCCATGAAATCAAGATCACGTGCAGCTTTCTCCATCTGGCGCTTAATATTACTTACTGCTTTTTCCATTTGTGGAATAGTCTTATATTCTACTTGTTCCTCTGCCGCAAAATTTATTATTTCATCAACTCCATAAGGAGATGCGGTAGTTCCTTTTATATCCAAAACAGAAGTTTGTCCCATTATCTGCTCGATAGATTTTTTAATTGTTGTGGGAGTAATGTTGTGCTCAATATTATAAGCAATTTGTTTTTCCCTGCGACGTGTAGTTTCATCAATTGCTTTTTGCATACTCTCTGTTATCTTATCAGCGTAGAAAATTACAAGGCCTTCAACATTACGGGCCGCCCTGCCCGCTGTTTGAGTAAGTGATCTTTCATTACGCAAGAACCCTTCTTTATCAGCATCTAAAATGGCTACCAAAGAAACTTCAGGAAGGTCAAGGCCTTCACGTAAAAGATTCACGCCTACCAATACGTCAATTTCTCCAAGGCGCAATTCACGTAAAATTTCTATCCTGTCGAGTGTATGCACTTCACTATGTATATATTTTGATTTTATATTGATGCGATGTAAATATTTATCCATTTCCTCAGCCATGCGCTTGGTTAATGTGGTCACCAGTACACGGTCGCCTTTCGTAACTCTTTTATCAATTTCATCCAACAAGTCATCAATTTGGTTCACTGAAGGACGGATTTCAATTGGCGGATCTAATAAACCTGTGGGCCTTACAACTTGCTCGACCACTATACCGCCTGTTTTCTCTAATTCAAAATCTCCCGGTGTTGCACTTACATAAATCGTTTGGTTAAGCATGCTTTCAAACTCATTAAAATTAAGCGGCCTGTTATCTAACGCTGAGGGTAGACGAAAACCATAATCAACCAAAATTAATTTTCTT
>JBDTYU010000002.1:0-3338 GCA_040005535.1 Ginsengibacter sp.
CTTTTTTTAAACTGGATAAAGCAATGATGGATCAAATAATTTACAATCTTGTAAATAATGCCATCCAGTATACCAGAGCAGATAGTAAGATTGAAATAATGGCTCATTGTCATGCAGACGTATTAGAGTTAATTATTGAAGACGACGGGAAAGGATTTCCGGAAGAAGAAATAGATAAAGTTTTTAATAAGTTTTATCGTTTAAAGAATACAAAAACGGGCGGTACGGGTTTAGGATTATCAATAGTGAAAGGCTTAACAGAAGCATTGGGAGGAACTGTTCATTTGCAAAATTTGAAAACAGGCGGAGCCAGGTTTATTATTCATATTGCTGCTCAAACATCTAATTTAAAAAGTATTAAAAATGAATAAGGCGGAAATATTAATTATTGATGATGAACCACAGATACGCAAACTGCTGGAGATAACTTTGCAGAGTAATAACTATACTGTAAACCAGGCAGACAATGCAAAAAACGGTTTAATAACAGCAGAAAATCACCCCCCGGATATGATCATTCTCGATCTTGGATTACCTGATAAAGATGGGCAATCTGTTCTACAACAGTTGAGAGAATGGTATACAAATCCGGTATTAATTCTTTCTGTAAAAAATAATGAGGAAGATATTATTAAAGCATTAGATAACGGAGCAAATGATTATCTGGTAAAGCCTTTCCGCACCGGGGAATTATTAGCAAGGATACGTTCTGCGCTGCGCAATTCTTCTGCAGAAGAAGGTGCTTCAATAATTACATGCGGGGAAATAGCAATTGACCTGGAAGCAAGAACTATAAAAAAAAATAATGAATCAATAAAGCTTACTGCAACCGAATACAGGCTGCTTTCACTTCTTGCAAAAAATGAAGGGAAAGTTCTAACACATCAATATCTTTTGCGTGAAGTTTGGGGTCCTGGTTACATGAATCAATCTCAATATTTAAGAGTGTTTATTGCCCAGCTTAGAAAAAAACTTGAGAGAGATGCCAATCGTCCCGAATATATTATTACTGAATCAGGCATCGGCTATCGGTTTATAAACAAACAGGATTAAAATTATAAACAAACAGGATTAAAACAATTTGGCAATAAACAATCAGCATCTACAACAATTGGTAATTACCAATACACAGAGAATAAAATTAAAAGTTGAATATCAAAAAATTGGAATTCTATCTTGCCTTTCGTCTGTTGCCAATTGCATTATTCTTCATCCTGAAAAATACGCTTTAGTGTCAATTTATTTGCGGGGGCAACTATAAGAGGGAATTTTTCAACCGTAACATTACTTTGCTCGAGGCCAAAACCTCTTTCTTCACTTAAGCTGATTTCTTTTACCCAAAAGTGTACTTGCATTATCAGTTTCTCAAAAAAAGGTAATTCATTATCACGCGATAAAAACTTCTCCATCACTATAAACTGAAAGTCTCCTACAACATTATTACGTTGTAAACTCTCATAACGGCTTGTGATATTTACTTCTCTGTTTGCAACCATATTTTCCACTACATGCCTGAACATAAGATTGATGTGCGGCTCCATTCTAAAACCTAACCGAAATTCTATGCGAATAACCTCATTTGGAATAATAACCTCTACCGAATATTCTGATGTAAAGGGTTCATCCAACGTATCCACGTGTATAAACCAATAAATATCTGCCCGCTTTGGCTTCCTGTTTAAAATAGAATAAATGATTTTATGCTCAATTTCTTTGGGATTATTAGCACTGGTTAAATAGACAAGATGTGTAGCATATTTGGTTATGGAATTATCATTGCTAAGTTCCTGAAGCAATGGCAGGTATTGCTCAAGTCTTACAAATTCAACATACCTGTTTTTAACCTTCCTTGCCTTGTACCATAAAAACATCATAGCAAACATACACATTGCAACCATGGTGGTAATATAACCCCCATGTGTAAATTTTAATAGCAGGGCAACAAGGAAAGATATCTCAATGGTGGCATACACAATCAAAAAAAGATAGATTAGCCATGATTTCACCCGGTGTAACACCATATAATTAGCATACAAAACGGTAGTAGCTAACATCGTTATAATTATTGCCAGGCCATAAGCAGCGCTCATGCGTGAAGAGGTTTGAAAATAAAGAACCACACCAACGCAGCCAATAAACATCATTGTATTGATTCCCGGAATAAATAATTGACCTCTTTCTTCTGATGGATATTTTATTTTAAGCTTTGGCCAAAGATTTAACCGCATGGCTTCGCTGATAAGTGTGAAAGACCCTGAAACCATGGCCTGGCTTGCAATAATCGCAGCGATAGTAGCAATTGCCACACCTATAAGAATAAACCATTCAGGCATAAGATCAAAAAAAGCGTTGATGTGTAATTTAGTTTTGACTTCTTCTGTTATTGTTAGGCCTTTTCTATTTGCCAACAGGTAAGCGCCTTGGCCAATGTAGTTTAAAAGCAGGCAGGCTTTAACAAATATCCATGATATACGTATGTTCCCACGCCCGCAATGACCCAGATCACTGTATAATGCTTCTGCTCCAGTCGTACATAAAAATATTGCCCCCAACAACCAGAAGCCGGAAGGATATACTGATAAAAACTTTATGGCATAATATGGATTGAAAGCTTTGAATATTGTAAGATCATCCATAACATGTGCAGCACCAAGAACTGCCAACATGGAAAACCAGATAAACATTACCGGACCAAACATTTTACCTATGGAAGCAGTCCCGAATTGTTGTAAAAAGAAAAACAAAACTATAATACCTAATACAATCATTACAATTGTTTTGGTATGAATATTTTCTAAAAAAGGTAGTTCCCGTAATCCTTCAATAGCAGATGTTATGGATATTGGTGGAGTAATAATACCATCGGCAAGTAATGCAGCACCACCTATCATTGCCGGATATACAAGCCATTTATACCTCCGTCTCACCAATGCATACAAAGCAAAAGTTCCACCTTCTCCCCTGTTATCTGCACGTAAAACCAGTATCACATATTTAATTGTTGTTTGCAGGGTGATTGTCCAAATAATACAGGAAAGACTACCGATAATTAATGAATCAGAAATTAACTTATTATGAATGATTTCGTTGAAAACGTAAAGCGGTGAGGTTCCGATGTCTCCGTAAATAATTCCTAAAGCAATAAGTAAACCGGCGCCGGTTACTTTATTGAGATTTTTGCTCACAGCACAAATTTAAGTTCTTACAGGGAAATTTCATAAAGCACCTTATATGAATCATTTTAAAATAATTGCAAATGTAGAAGGAATCCTACTATAGATAACAATTCTTCTGAAATATAAATTCTATTTAAAAGATTGTTGAATAATCATAGAAAG
>JBDTYU010000003.1:0-2429 GCA_040005535.1 Ginsengibacter sp.
TGCTGCCCGGTATGCACAATAAATTCTTCATGCATATTAGCAAGCCCTGCTGATAAAGGAGCCAATTTTATAAATTGTGGCCGTGCACCTACAATTGAAAAAATTCTCATCGTGAGATAAAATAAAAAATTATAGAGATTCTATGTGATGTTTTGTTATTTATTTAACCGCTATTTTTTTAAGATGAGGAGATAAACGTTTTGAAAATTCTGACATAGGAAGTAATTCAAAATTTTGTTTCAATATCTGAATGGCCATCTCAAAAATCTTTAATTTCTGTTCACTTTTAATATTCATTCCCGGAAAAAAACTTAGGGAAGGAACATGATCTTTTCCAATAAGATCAAGGGGATGTAATAAATAGCTGGGTTGTGTTTTCGTAATTTTACACATAAAAATTGCAAATCGCAGATACATTCTCATCAATCTTAATGATACACCACTAATGTACAACAGGTAACTTTGATGAAAAGGAATTTTAAATACCGGAATAGTTGTAACAGGTATCTCTAATAAGGTTTTCTTATTTTCGAAATTCCAGTTAAATGGTTTAAGAGGATAATAACCTTCCTTGAATGAACCAAATAATTCTTTTCTATTTTCTTTTTCTTCTTTCGAAAGTTTTGATTTCCAAAAATAATACCGCCTCATGAGAGGTGAAATATATGTTGGCAGGATTGAGGCATCAAAAATATAATTACGTTTTTGCAATACTTCCAAAAGATCGTTGCTCCAGCTAAATCCGGGTCCTCTGAAACTATTTGTTCTTTGCCCTGTTACTTTAAAAATAGCATCTTCTGCAATAATTATTTCTTCCTCTATCTTTTCTTTTGAATAAGTCTTAAGCCATGATTCATGATGAAAAGAATGATTGCCTACTTCATGACCGCGTTCAACAATACTTTGCAGCACTTTATGATTTTCTTCTATAGCCGCATCTTGCCCTACAACAAAAAAAGTAATTTTTATTTCCAGCTTGTCAAGCGTATCAAGCACAATAGGAACGAAAACATTGAGGTATGAAGGAAATGTTTCCCAGCCTTCGTCTCCATGAACTTTCATATATGACCATTGATCATCTAAATCAAGTGATATGCTTGCAAGAGCTTTTTGCTTTCTCATTTCGCAATATCAATTAATATTTCTTCAAGTTTTGTTTCAGCAACACGAACAGTTTCATTTACATTTAAAGTTCCATCTTTAATGTGCGATGTATTAATTATATACACACCAGGGATAGAAGTTTTTACATTTGGTAGAGTTTCGGAATAACCAATTTTAGCTACTGTGATAACATGCCTGGCACGTGCAACACCCACAAATTTTATATTATCATCTTTAAGCCAGGGATACATTTTTTTTAAATTTTCTATAAAATAATTTTTGATCTCATGATCAGATTGTTTGAAAAGAGGATCATCAGCAACAACATATTTAGGAAGATATACCAATGCATTTCCACCAAGATATTTTTTATCAACGAGAGCCGACATTTCGATAACACCGGTGAATGGTAGCCATGAGTCGGTAATATTTGTAACATAAAATTGACTGATGGATTTGTCAAGCAAGACGGCAACGCAAATAACTCCGAGATATTCAATATCATTAAGTTTTTTTACTTCTGATGCTGAGAGCCCTTTACACAATTGTGCGGCAATAGCAGAAGGTACTGTTACAATAACGTTGTCAAACTCCTCTATCGTATCGTTTGTAAATGAAATTTTTAATTTATCGTTTAATGATGTATTTATCTCTTTAGCTGTGTAAACAGTTTTTATTATAACCCTTTCTACATTTAATGTATGCTTAAATGCTTCGATAACTTTTTTATACCCTCCAGGAACAAATCCAAACATTTCTTTTTTAAGGCCACTGCGTCTTGCACCATATAACCGTTGGATGGTTGCCCAAATAAAAACTGCAGAAGTTTTTTGATAGCTTTCACCCAGCTTAGCCCGCAATAATGGAAGCCATATTTTATGATAGGTATTCAATCCTGACCAGCGTTTTAGCCATGTAGTAACAGGAATAGTTTCAAGCCGCTTCCAGTTTTTTATCCTTGAAGCGACAATAATCGTAAGTCCCAAACGGAATTTATCTAACAGGTTTAAGGTGGGGAATTTTAAAAATTCTATTGTATCGGACATTGAATAGAGCTTCCCTTTTATGTAAAAACCTGTTTTGGTTTCTACCCATTCAATCTTGTCTTCTAATCCTATTTCTTTTAAAATATTTCTGGTTCGAAAATCTGACAAAAGAATTACGTGATAAAACTTATCCCACTCTACATCGCCCAATTTCCAGGAGCTTACTAATCCTCCAAGGTCCGGAGCTGATTCAAAAATAGTCACCTTATGACCTTGCTGAGCCAAACGATGCGCCAGTGTCATCCCCATAATTCCACCTCCAACTATTCCCCATTTTTT
>JBDTYU010000004.1:0-16109 GCA_040005535.1 Ginsengibacter sp.
TTAAATATCTTAACCTTTTAACATGACCAGGATAACTTTTATTTTTTTTACCAGCTTAATAATAAACGGGGTAACAGCACAGGAAAATTTACCTGCAGATTACCTGAGTAAAGAATTTCATGAGGGCAGGCGCAACGAACTTAGAAAAATTATGCCTGGTAATTCTATGGCAGTAATTTTTGCATATCCTGAACGGGTGTTTTCAAGGGATATAAATTATGTCTATCATCCTAACCCTGACCTTTATTATTTCTCGGGTTACAAAGAGCCCGATGCTGTCCTACTCATCTTTAAAGAAAATCAGCAAAGAGGTGATACCTCTTATAATGAATTATTTTTTATAAGAAAAAGAAATCCCGTACGGGAACAAGTGACGGGTAAGCGCCTTGGAGTGGACGATGTGAAAAATAAATTAGGATTTAAGCAAGTTTTTAATGGCGATGAGTTTAAAAATTTTGATATTGATTTTTCAAAATTCAGCAAGGTTTTGTATGATGTTTTTCCGGAGGGCATTAGTTCCGGTGGTCTGTCCTCCTTAGTGAAGACATTCAGGGATAAAGCCGGCATAAGGCAGGTTGATAACAAAAATGTAATGGAGTCTTTTAATATAATTTCAAATTACATTACACCTTCGAATGTTGCACGTTTTGTAAAGTATGTAAAAAGCAACATGGCTGAAAGTGATGATGATGCATACAAGGCTAACCCTATATTGCTTGAGATTATCAATCAACCAGATTCAACAACTCTTGCTTCAGTAATTAAAAAAATAAAAAGCAATCCGTCTCCGTCAAACGAATACAACCAGCTTATTTCATCTTTAAGAGAAATCAAGACAAAAGAAGAATTAGCATTGCTTCGAAAATCTGTTTTTCTTTCCGCTATTGCACATAAGGAAGTGATGAAAGCTATTCAGCCCAACATGTCGGAAGCAGAATTGGCGGGGCTTTTTGAGTATGTCCATAAAAAATATGGGGCAGAAGGCGAGGGCTATCCGCCTATTGTGGGCGCAGGAGCAAATGGATGCACTTTACATTACATGGAAAATATTGCAACCAAAGTAAACAACCAGATGGTATTAATGGACGTGGCATCAGAATATCATGGATATTCTGCAGATATTACCAGGACAGTACCGGCAAATGGAAAATTTACTTCAAACCAAAAGGCAATATACCAATTGGTATATGACGCACAGGAAGCAGTATTTAAGCTTTGTAAAGAAGGAACTCCTTTTGGGAAACTAAATGAGAAAGCAACAGAAGTACTTGCTCAGGGACTTTTAAAATTGGGTATCATTAAAGATGAAAAAGATGTTAGCCGGTATTATATGCATGGCTGCTCACATCATATGGGGCTTGATGTTCATGATAAAAACATAACGCCTATACTAAAAGAAAATATGGTCATTACCGTAGAACCAGGTATCTATATTGCGAAGGGAAGCCCGTGTGACCCGAAATGGTGGGATATTGCTGTGAGATTAGAAGACGATGTTGTTATCGGAAAAAATAATTGCGAAAATTTATCAGCCCCGGCTCCAAGAAAAATAGAGGATGTAGAAAAAACGGTAGCAAAAAAAAGTATGTTCAATGAGCTGGAACTGCCGGAATTTAGATAATGAATTTATTACGATTTAATAACTTAATGAAACATGAACTTTAAGCAAGAAATAATAATCACAACAGTTCCTTTGTATCATTATTCTTTTAAAGCTTCTACATCTTTCATCTTTAATACTTCTTCAATAAGCCCTTCATCGAACTCCCACAACGTTAACATCAGTTAATGTCATTGTGATGGATTTAATATAATAGCACATTATAATAAATAATGCTTGCTGGTGAACGACCAATAGAGGCCGGAATTTTTTTTAGGACGGTCATATCTAAATACACGTACTCTTACTTACTTTCTTTTGGCTGTGTCATACTAAACCAGTTACCGCAACCATCTGTTATTACAGCCTCAATACCATAAAACTGTTCTTTGGGTTCTGACTTAAAAACTACTCCCTTTGCTTTAAGTTCTTCATAAGTGGCACGGCAGTCGGGTGTGTATAGCACCCCGGCTCCCAATGCATTTTTATCCAGCAATATTTTGAACGCTTTCTTTGTTTCTTCATCATAACTCATTCCTTCATGCAGTGGTGACAGCAGTGCGATCTCTGGCTGAAGCTGATCCGGTGGTGCTACAGTGAGCCACCTGAAACCATTTTGCATTTTGGCATCAGTCTTTACAATAAAGCCCAGTGTGTTTACATAAAAATCATAGGCTTTATCCTGATCAGTTACGAACAAGGTGGTGTGAATTAATTTAGTGATCATATCATTATGTTTTAAACAAAACTACAATGCCTGTTTAAGAATCATTTATTGAATATTGCTTTCTTCTGAAACTATATTTTGAATAATGCAGTTGGGAATAAAACGCTGCGGTTGTTCTTTGGCCAGCTTATTTTTAAGAAATGCAAGGTTGCGGTAATACTGTGGTGCATAGCCATTGCGCTTTCTAAATAAAAGACTAAACGAGGCAAGACTCTCAAAGCCAACACTGTTGCATACTTCCTGTATGCTTATACCTTCCTGCTGCAAGAAATAATTTGCCTGCTGTAATCTTTTTGCGGTAAGGTATTGGAGCGGGGTTCTGCCATATACTCTGGTAAACAGGCGATGAAAATGAAACCGTGAAAAAAAAGCTTTTTGTGAGATGTGTTTAAGATGAATAGGCTCATGATAATACTCGTCTATAAAAAGCTTGGCTGCAATTACACGCCGGTAAATATCTGCTTGCTGTGTCATAATTAAAATTAGCAATAAGATTTTATTAGAGTTTATTTAATCTTGCTAAACTTATATAAGTTCGCAACTTTCATTTTATATGATTAAGAACTTTGTTTCCTTTATTAAAAACAGAACCTTCTTTGCAGTAGGTTTTATGTTTGCTACTTCCAGCCTTTTATTTGGTATTTGGGTGGCTGCCATACCCGGCATAAAAGGCAGGTTGGGTTTTACAGATGGAAGCCTGGGCCTTTCTTTATTGCTTGCCCCATTAGGTTCTCTTACCGGTATGCTTTTATCAACAAGAGTATTTAGCAAAATTCCGGTGGGCAGGTGGATGTTTACGGGCTACATGATACAATGTTGCGTGATAACAGCAGAGATTAATTCAGTAAACCGTTTGATGTTCTGGATATGCCTTTTTTGCTTTGGCCTCTTTGGTTTTTTAAATGGTGTATCTGCCAACGCCACCGTAAATCTTATGGAAAAAAAATACAACAGGCTGCTGATGAGTACCTGCCATGGTATGTATAGCCTGGGAGGCGCAGTAAGCGCCGGTATAGCCGCATTATTATTTGCAGTACACATTCCATCGGGCTGGCAAATTGTAATGGTAGCATTTATTATTATTATGGTCATTCTTTCCAATAAAAATTATTTATTGGCTAGCAGGGATATCATTCATTCAAGGTCTGCAGTTAAGTTGCCTTCGTTAACCATACTGGGTATTTCTTTTATCTGCATGGTTAGTTTTATGGCAGAGGGTTGCGTGGCTGACTGGAGTGCTATTTATTTTAAAGAAATATTATTTGCACCCAAAGCATTGATAAGCCTCGGCTACGCCGGGTTCTCTGTGGCCATGACGCTTGGAAGGTTCAACGGCGATACGCTTATTTCAAAGCTGGGTAGTAAAAATGTGGTAGTATGCGGAAGCCTGCTGGCAGCGACCGGATTTTTAATTGTGGTAACAGCTCCCTTGATAATGGTTGCCATAGCCGGATATATTATGGTTGGTTTTGGTTGTTGTTGTATAGTGCCTGTTTTATTCAGGGCGTCGGCCAACATTCCTGGTGTAAGCACGGTTGAAGGTTTTGCGATGGTGACAACCGGCGGATTGATTGGCTTTCTTACCGGCCCTTCTGTTATTGGGTTTATTTCTGAAAAAGCGAATCTGTCAAAAGGCTTGTCGCTTTTGATTGTAATGCATTTACTGGCTGCTTATGCTGCGTGGAAAAATCCATTTATACTGAACAAAGAAACTGCGTCTACGGTTACTCCGTTACCTTACGATGAACAGATTTATTAAAAGTCAATTTTTATTTTCATTACAATTTTTACCAGTATGCTGAGTTATTATTATTTCAATCGAAATACAAAATCTACGCTACCGGTAACAATATTTTATAAAAATAAAAGCTATTGCAGCACCAGGCTATAAAAGTTGTTTCTTAAACGGAGTTCCTGATTCTAAAAGCGTTTAACCTTAGCCGTTATACTATAAATAAAAAGATATTTACAGGTAATATTTACCGGCATCGGTCTTATCTTATCTCCTGAAAATTTTATGTATTAAGGAATCAAGATAAGGCTGATTGTGTAACCGCACATTCATTCTTTCAATGTTATGTTTAGAAATAAACCAGTTCATTGCATAAGACTCTTCAGGTTCATTGTGTGGATTTTCTTTTTTGTCTTTATATAAACTCACAGGATAATACACCCCGTGTGAAGAATCAATATCAGCCAGAAAACTTACCAGCCTGCTGTCGTTTACGGTTGTCTGCTTATCAAATGCACCTGCAAGTGTAAGCAGAGGTGCAGTAAGATCATTCTGTAATGGAGACACTTTTGTAAGCGCAGATTCTCCCGACGGGCTATTGGTAATATGCAGCACCACGAAGCGAAGCTTTTTAGCACGTGCCCTAAGTGCAGTGCCGGCACTGTCTTTATTAATGTTTCTTATTATTCTTATCATTTCCTGCACCACACCTGCACCGGAGTTATCAAAGTATCCGCCATCAACAAAATAATTGGGCACAATGCTGTCTTTTGTTTTATTATAGGTTTCTTCTTTAGGAAAAATTTTATCAATTCTCCCTGCCGGACTTAAGTAAGGAAATCTTGCACCCAGCAATGCAGCAGTGCTTAAACAAATATCTTTCCTTTTCTGCAAGAGATTAAGCACATCTACCCGGTTATTAAAGTTAAAGCTGTCGATAATTATGTTGCTTACAACGCCGGGATTGCCGTCCTGCATACGTGTTACATTAATGCAAATGACCGGCAGGGTTGATGTAGTTCCTTTTGTGGTAATAAGTGAAGAGAACCGTTCACTGAAATCAGGCTTTAAATTATAATCGCTTCGTTTACTTCCTTCTTCAAGTATCTGGTCAAGCGCCGATGCACGGTCTCCGAAGAAATTTGTATGAAGTATGAACTTTAAATAATCCGGGCCAAGCATTCGTGCAAGCGTGTACGTTAGGAAATCAGTTTTTAAATAACTTCTTGCAGCACTATCAAGAAGAAATGTATTATCATGCAATTGCTGCTTTTCATGCAGCAGTGAAAAAAATGTTGCATTGCCCACACTTCCGCCGGATGCTCCCGAAAGACAAAACAAATGCTTTGAAAATTCTCCATGCGTTGTATCATCCAATGTTCCGAGAACGGCCGCTGTCCAATATCCGGAGCGTGAAGCACCGCCATTGGCCATAACAAAATAAACATTATACACACTATCTGCGTCTATTGCCCCGGCACGTGCAGTGTCATTTATCCATCTTGTATAGTATTCTCTAATGTCCTGCCGTTGTTGAAAAACAGTATCAGGTAATTTTTCATTAAGATCAAATGTGCGTATGTAATGTGTTTCACTTGCAGGAAGTAATGCCGCCAGTAAAAAGATGATGAGGTGAAAATTTACATTGGCACGCACTGAAGCAGCAGTAATAATATTAACAATACCCGACAGTACACCAAAGGCGAGCAGTACAAAAGGAAAGGGGCCAATCATCCACGAAAAGTTTTTTGAAATAATAGTTGCTGAATAAACAATAAGACCAAGAATACTGATTACATTAAACCATGTAAAGTATCCAAACTCATTCATCGGAATATGCATCCTGCTTAATAACCAACAGTTCAGTTTTCTTATTACTAAAGGATAACCTTTGCCGGCGTCATTTTCATCAACATCGTTCATACGGCGCAAATGAATATAAAAAACAAAAGCAATATGCAACAGGAGCATTACCCAAACAAGCGGCATCAATGATTGCACTTTTAAAAAAACTAACGCAGTGATACAAATGATAAGCAAGACCAGCAACCCATAAAAAATTTTGAATGTTACCCGCCTGTTGTTTTCAAAAAACCTGTCGAGAATATTATTTAAAAGAAGGTAGGCAAAAAACAAAATGATGAAGATGAGCTTTGCTGTTTCAAATGAGAATGCAGGAGCTTCGTAAACTTTCAACTGAAGCACAGCAAGCTCAATAATAAGCAGGCAGCTAAAGCCGATCAGCCTGGGAAAAAGTTTTAGCCACTTTTCAGGAATTTGAAAATAATCATAATCACCAGGTATTTCATTGCCTTTCGTTGCTATGTTCTCATACTGTAAAGGCTGTCCCTGTTTTCTTGC
This sequence comes from Ginsengibacter sp., assembly GCA_040005535.1. GTDB lineage: Bacteria > Bacteroidota > Bacteroidia > Chitinophagales > Chitinophagaceae > Ginsengibacter. Next base: position 6,421 of record JBDTYU010000004.1, read on the forward strand.
CACTACGTATGCAACTATGCGTGATGAATACCAGGCTGTATAAACCCAGAATGCAATAGCAATAAAAAAGAAAAGCCTGGCAGCCCTGTTTTCTGCAAACGCGGCAATCAGGTCTTTGCCCTGGCCCAACGTCCAAAATGCAAGGAAGGCAAGAATTATAAAGAGTATAGATGGAAAAAATATCCAGATACATTTAAAAAGATGAGAAAAGAATTTCAATATCCAAAGAATAAGACGCTTTATGGAGGATGGAGCTTGACTCATATCTTATAGTTTTTGTGAAACATGTGTAAAATAATTATTTCATATTTTAAATGCAAGATGCTATAACTAAAATGTGAATGCCTTATATATTTTACGAACATCACAGACTTGCGCATGATGCTTACTCAAAACAAATTATAGTAATCAAAAATTATTCGCGTGGGCATTTATTGTTTACAATTAAAAATTAATTATTTTCTTACTGCTTTAATTTTATAAAATTGATAGTATATTTTCTTTATCAATGTATAAATATATTTTTTCGTTCCCAACTTCTAAGCGCATAATTTCATACGATTAAATTCTTCTTTAGAAGGTAAAATTCAAATGCATAATGGTACACGATAAAAAGCCTGTAGTATGGCTTATAATTATTGCTTTCACATCCACATACATCATATGGGGCACCACATATATTGCTATTCTTATAGGCCTTGAAACGCTTCCGCCTTTCATCATGGCTGCTATTCGCTTTCTTATTGCAGGTGCGGTGTTATTGATAATTGCGGCACTAAGAGGTGAAAAGATGTGGGTGCCCGGCATGTATAAAAATCTATTGCTGGGCATTGTTATATTAACCGGTGGACAGGGTTTACTATTCTGGGCAGAGCAATATATTCCATCAGGATATGCCGCCATACTTGTATCCGCTTTACCATTGTGGTACGTGGTGCTCGACCGTAAGAACTGGAGAACCTATTTTAAAAATAAATTAATTATCACGGGGCTTATACTTGGCTTTATTGGAATCCTGCTGTTGTTTAAAAAATATATCGGCGCCTCAATTGGTACAAATCCCTTACAGATTCTTGGGTTGCTGGCTGTTCTGCTCGCCTGCATTTGCTGGGCCGCAGGAACCTTGTACTATAAAAATCATGTTAATCAAAACTCCATGTTTTTAAATCTTGGCTGGCAGCTTATGGGTGGATTTTTATCCAGTTTACTGATTGGTATTTTAAGCGGGGAGCTTACGGGCTTTTCTCTTACAAACGTAAGTATGCATTCATGGCTTGCTACAATATATTTGGCAGTTGCGGGTTCATTGGTTGCTTTTATCGCATTTAACTGGCTCATGACAGTAAAGCCTGCAGCTATTGTGGGAACTTATGCTTATGTAAACCCGGTTATTGCCGTACTACTAGGCTGGCTTATGGCTAATGAAATTATTACTGTGCTGCAAATTGCAGGAATGTTTATTATTTTACTTTCAGCATTTCTTGTAAACAGCCCTAAATACACGGCGGCTAATAAAGAATCTGCAACCTCATAAAAAAATGCTTCTTCAAAATATTATTACAAGGATGTATTTATTGGTGTTGTATGTTTTCTGCAAATTATAATTTAGCATCACAGGTAATTTCTTTGACATAGAATTGTTTTTATGTCAACCTAAAAAAATATTGGATGCTTACTATCACTCATTAACAAAAACTTATCAGTGCTGCGTTAATCTATTAAGACAATTTCTTTTCTCATAATTAAGAACGGCTTTAAAATCCGCTTCACAAATAGTTATGAAAAATAAAATTTTACTTTTACTTTCTCTTTCCTTCGTTATTTCAATAAGCTCTTTTGCCCAGTTAAAAACTTCCTTAGGCGTAAGGGCAGGCATATTATCATCGGGCTTCAGAGGTAATACAGTCAATAGTTTCAATAACCTGCTGAATTTTACAAACGGAGGTATAACGACTGCTGATCATACAGGTTTTTTTGGAGGAGTTTACGCCAGTGTACCTGTTGGTAACATGATTTCAATAGAGCCCGGCTTATATTATTCTCAAAAGGGTTATGACATTAATGGTGCGCTTAATTTAAAAGGCATAGGCTTCCTGGGTGCTAATGCAAAGGCAAAATTACAAATGCAATATATTGATATACCCGTATTGCTAAAAGTAAACATAGGAGGCTTGCAGCTTTTTGCAGGTCCGCAATTTTCTTATTTATCTAAAGCCGATCTGCATACAACTGCAGGAGCATTAGGAATAAATGTTTTAAATAGTACAATGGATGCAACCAGCCAGTTTAACCGGTGGGATGCAGGTGTTACAGGTGGTATAGGATACCAGTTTACTAATGGTATAAACCTGATGGCTTCTTATGATTATGGCTTATCAAAAATAGATGCCAATAAAAATACAAGTACCTACAATCGTGCAATAAAATTAGGATTGGGTATTAGTTTTTAAGCATAGCTTTTCTGAAATCACAAATGCCCGGTTATAAGCCGGGCTTTTTTATAGACAGGATCATAAAAAAATAGTAGTTTCATAATATTAATATTGTACTCTATAATTTATCAATATGAAAATAATCACATCCTTTTTAGCAATTGCATTTTGCTTTATTTTCTGTGGGGCATCGTTGCATGAAAGTGCAGATAAATGGATTTCTTTGTTTGATGGTAAGTCTATTAAAGACTGGAAAGTTGGTGCCAATGCAGGAACCTTTAAAGTGCAGGATGGAATGATCGTTGTAAATGGTGAGACCGCACATTTATTTTATGATGGAGATATACAAGGCCACAATTTTAAAAACTTTGAATTTAAAGCAGATGTGATGACAACTCCAGGGTCTAATTCAGGAATATATTTTCACACAACATACCAGGACAGCGGATGGCCTGCTAAAGGTTATGAAGTACAGGTGAATAATTCTCATACCGACTGGCGCAGAACAGGAGGCCTTTATTCCATTGAAGATGTGAAGGAAATATTTGTAAAAGATAACGTATGGTTTACAGAATACATTAAAGTGCAGGGAAAAAGAGTAATCGTAAAACTCAATGAGAAGACTGTAGTAGATTATACTGAACCATCAAACGTGCAGCGGCCTGCAGACATGGCCGGTCGTGTAATTTCCAATGGAACTTTTGCACTGCAGGGCCATGACCCTAAGAGTAAAGTTTACTTTAAAAATATAATGGTAAAACCATTACCTGAATAGAAGCTCATTTCAGCATATTATAAATACTTTAAAATAAAAAAGTGATAACCATTACGGCTATCACTTATCCTTCACTGCTTACCGGAGATTTAGCTGACAGATATGTCATGCTTCACCTGTTCTTTACCAGGTATAACGGGCAGGCTTACCTGCAGCACACCATCCACATATTTTGCAGTAATATTTCCTGCATCAATGGATTCATCCAAAGTAAATGTTCTTTCAAATCCTCCACGGCTGTATTCGCGTCTTATCCATTCTTGCTTTGGAAATCCTTCCGGTGGAGTATAAGAAATGGTTAGCTCATTCCCCTTTGCATCAAGGTTAAAGTTTTCCCTGATGCGACCGGGTGCAAACACCAGCATTTCATAGCTGTTGCCTGTTTTGAAAATGTTTACAGCAGCTCTTTGCATTGAACGGATTGACAGGTGCTGTTGCCTGCCTCCATAATTGCCTTTTGCGGCACACGACTGATTGTAGTACATGTTTTAGTTTTTTTAATTGAATAATATTGTTATATACATGTAGACGAATGAAAAGTAGAAATGTTTTAAAACATTAAAAGTTATGAATTATGAAAAACATTTGTACCAATAGACCAGCTTTTACAGCAGCTACTCGTACCTGATACCTTTCTCAACTTTTCTTCTCATCTTTAAAACAAAATGATTTGCAGTTCGTCTACCTGTATACATGGAGGATGCACTCAACATAGCAAAACAAATGGCGGCGGATCGTACAAATAATATTACTCACACGATTAAAGAATACAGTAAGCGGCTGTTGGGTTTTATAAAGCAAAGGGTTTCCGGAAATGAAAATGCTGAAGACATTCTGCAAGATGTTTTTTACCAGTTTGCGGGAAGCACTGAACCTATAGAGCAGGCAGGAAGCTGGCTGTTTACCGTAGCCCGTAATAAAATTACAGACAGCTATCGTAAACAAAAACTCCCATTGGCAGATGATGTGTTTGGCGTATCAGAAACAGATGAAAAAAGTTTTGACTGGAAGGAAATGCTGCTTGCCGCAGATACAAATCCGGAAACAGAATACCTGCGCAATTTATTTTGGGAAGAGTTGCAGCTTGCACTTGATGAATTGCCTGCAGAACAACGGGAAGTATTTGTACAAAATGAAATTGAAGATGTTGCTTTCAAAGATATTGCAGCGCAAACAGGCGTTAGTGTGGCCACACTCATCAGCCGTAAACGTTATGCAGTGTTACATTTGAGAGAGCGCCTTAGTGTATTAAAAGATGAATTATTAAATTATTAGGCTTTCGACAGCTCAATTTCTCAGGGCAGGGTAAGCTCAACTGATAGCTTTAGAAAAATTTTTCGCCAGGTAAGACTAATAATAAATATTAAAATCACTATTAAAAAAATAAATAAAATGAAAAGGTTTTGGTTTAAAAAAGGATTCATGTTCGTGACATTTTTTATTGCAGCCGCTTTATTATTTGGCGCAATAATAATGGGATTATGGAATGCAATACTGCCGGCTGTGTTAGGTGTAAAAGCAATAACATTTATACAGGCCCTTGGCATACTTTTATTGAGTAAGATTCTATTCGGAGGCTTTGGCCGCAGAAGCGGATGGCATGGTGGAAGACACCAGCAATGGAGGCATAACATGCAGGAAAAATGGAGCAAGATGACCCCTGAAGAAAGAGAAAAATTTAAAGCTGAATGGAAGAACCGTTGTGGTGGCAGGTGGAAAAGGGATGAAAGAAATGCTACAGAAGCCACGGCAGAATAATCATCTGTTCATGCAAAAAGCATTTACACAATTCATTAGTTTTAAATCCCTGCAATGCGGGGATTTTTTATTGGGAACAATTTCAAAATCAATGATTCAGTCTAACTTCAACCTTAATTGTAAATTTTCAAAAAGAATGAAAAAGATATTTATACTTGTTTTTGTATTGCTTCAATGTCTAGCGTATGCACAAAAATTGCCAGACAGTTTTTCTGGCGGAAAATATATTACTGTAAATGGCGCAAAGCTTTATGTGGTGGTAGCTGGTACCGGCAATCCATTAATCATAATACCGGGCGGCCCCGGTGGTGCACACCCCGGCTACAGGGCTTTTGATTCACTGGCAAAAGATAACCAGATTATTTTTTATGATGCCTTTGGCAGAGGGAAAAGTGATACTGCGAAAGATGTAAAAGAATATACGCTTGCCCGTGATATAGAAGATATTGAAGGTCTTAGAATCGCCATGCATTTTGATAAGCTGAATGTGCTGGGGCATTCTTATGGCGGCCTCGTTGCTCAGGGTTATGCTATAAAATATCCTTCTCACGTAAGTCATCTTATTCTTGCCAATACATTTCACAGTTTTATTATGTGGCAGGCAAATGATGACAATAGTAACCATGAAATAAAAACTAACTATCCTGAGATATGGGATTCATTAATGAAAATTCGCGAAGGTGGCGCAGTATCAAGCGATGAAAAGCACCAGGAACTCTATAGCAAAGTTCCTTATGGATTTTTATATGCATACAATCCTAATAATTTTTTAGGAAGAGGAGACAGGCCTTATCCCAATGCCTTTAATCAAAAGCTGTATTACCAGATGGTAGGCAAGGATGGCGATTTTATAGTAGGTAGCGATATTGGTAATTTTGATTTCAGGAAAGATTTGAAAAACCTAACTATGCCAGTGCTCATTTATGGTGGCCGTTATGATCGTGTTGCTGTTCCTTACATGATGGTTAAGTTCAAAGAATATTGTCCCCAGGCACAGTTTATGATATTTGAAAGATCAGGCCACAACCCGCAGGTGGAAGAGCCCTCAAAATTATTTCCTGTAATTGAAAAGTTTTTGCATAAATAATTATTACATCATCATCTAAGTACAATGTCAATAATATAGTTAGCCTTTTTTTGTAGAAAAAAGTTCTTATTGTTTCTTCCCTTCATAATAATTGCATTGCTGCAATGAGCCAAGTCTGAAGCGTAACGGGATTTTTGTTGCTTTTTCCAGCACTAGTTCTTTTTTACAAAAGAAGCCCATATTATTTGTATAAAAATCTGAAGGAATAATTTGTTTCACATTGGGGACACCTATACTCATTACAGGCACGCTTGTAAACTGGCCAATAGAACCAGGCGTATTTAATTTATTTTTTAAGAGGAAAGCAGTATTCTCTCTTGAGAATATAATATTTTGAGCAGGTGAGCAAAGGCCGGTAGCTAATAACAAAAACATTAAACCACAAAATTTATTCCAAAAAATCATAGTATTACTTTTGTATATGTAAATTTACAACTTATAAAAATGAAAACTATTAAATGTCTTTAAGCCAGCGTCTTCAACAAAAGCTACTGCAAAAATTATCACCGCAACAGATTCAGCTAATGAAATTGCTGCAGGTGCCCACTGCCCATCTTGAAGAAAGAATAAAAGAAGAACTGGAAGAAAACCCTGCTTTGGAAACGGGAGAGGATGGTTATGATGAAAATTTTGACCAGCCTAAAGATGAGTTCGAGACTTCTGAAGATGAATTTGAAAAAGATGGAAGTGAGGATGATTATGATAAAATAGATATTAGTGAATATGTGAATGACAGTGATGACGAAGTAGGTGATTACAAATTGCGGGATGATAATTATGGTGATCCGGAAGAAACAAAAGTAATACCGCATAGGGTAGAAACTTCTTTCTTCGATACCCTGAAAACTCAATTATTAATGCTGCATCTTGACGAACGCCAAAAGAAAATCGCAGAGCAGATTATAGGAAGCATTGATGATGATGGTTACCTGCGCCGGGAAATTTCTGCTATTGCCGATGATCTTGCTTTCAGGCAGAATATTGACAGTACTGAAAAAGAAATAGAAGATATCATAGAACTTATACAACAATTTGATCCACCTGGCGTAGCTGCAAAAAATCTTCGCGAGTGCCTGTTATTGCAACTAAAAAGAAAAGAAGGAAATGGCAGATCTGTAAAGGTGGCGGTTGATGTAATAGAAAATTATTTCGAAGAGTTTACAAAAAAGCATTATGAAAAAATTCAGCGGGGTTTAAACCTCGATGATGACGGAATTAAAAATGTCATTAATCAAATCATCAGGCTTAATCCAAAACCGGGAGGACAAGTTGGTGAAACCAATAAGCTGCAGAGTTATGTAATTCCCGATTTTTTTGTATTGAACAATAATGGCAAGCTCGAGGTTACACTCAACTCAAAAAATGCTCCTGACCTTCGCATAAGTGAAGGTTACAGGGATATGCTTAAAGATTATGACAGAGGAACAAAAAAAGATAAGCGACAAAAGGAAGCTGTACTTTTCATTAAACAAAAAATTGATTCTGCAAAATGGTTTATAGATGCCATCAAGCAAAGACAGCATACACTTTTAAGCACTATGCAAACTATCATGGAATATCAAAAAGAGTTTTTCTTAACCGGCGATGATACTGACCTGCGCCCGATGATATTAAAAGATATTGCTGAGAGAACTTCTTTGGATATTTCCACTGTAAGCCGTGTGGCTAATAGTAAATTTGTACAAACGGAATTTGGTACTTACCGCCTGAAGTTTTTCTTTAGTGAAAGTTTGGTTACCGATAGCGGAGAAGAAGTAAGTACACGGGAAGTTAAAAAAATATTGAGCAACCTTATCAATGATGAAAATAAACAGCATCCGCTAAGTGATGAAAAATTAACCGAGCTTTTGCAGGATAAGGGTTACAATATTGCCCGCAGAACAGTTGCCAAATACAGGGAACAACTCAATATACCTGTGGCCCGTTTAAGGAAACAATTGTAAATATGGAAACCAATTCTCTTAACCCTTCCCAATCTTCTGAATCCCATGTTTCGCATTATAGTGAAAAAAGATTTCCTGCTGTTTTTAGGATTTTAGCCCATTTATTTTCTTATATTTTTCACCCGCTTTTTATTCCTGTAATTGCTACGTGGTATTTAGCGTTTATGCATCAGGGATATTTTACAGGAATTTCGCAAAAGGAAAAATTATTTATTGTAATAAGGGTTGCGTATAACACCGTTTTTTATCCCGCATTAACTATACTACTATTGAAAGGCGTAGGATTTATTGATAGTATTTTTTTGAAAACACAAAGAGAAAGAATTATTCCTTATGTAGCAGCCAACATTTTTTATTTTTGGATGTATCTTGTCTTCAGGAATCAGCCGGATGTACCTTCTATTCTTACCGGGTTTATTTTCGGGATTTTTCTTTCTTCATCTGTTGCTTTACTTGCAAACATCTATTTTAAAATAAGTATGCATGCGTTGGGAGTTGGCGCCTTTGCAGGTTTAATGCTCGTGATAATTTTCAGCGGCTTTTCTTATAATATCTTTTTACCATCAATACTTGTTTTTTTTATAACAGGATGTGTATGTACATCCAGAATGATTATAAGCGATCATACACCATTTGACATTTATACCGGAATTTTTTTTGGGATTATTTGCCAGGTTATTGCCGCTGCGTTTATAGGATTATAAATTTAGAAAGATGTAAGGAAATTAAAAAGTATTACTTCCCGGTAACATCAAATTCAAACAAATTTCCAGGTTCTCCCTTTTTACCTTCGGAACTTATATAAAGCTTGCCTTCAGGTGAAAAGCAAATTCCTTCAGGCTGAGACATCATATCTTTATCTATAAGTTGAAAAGATTTAAGCTTACCATCATGCGAATAAACCGCCATGCATTTATTATCGCGGGTCGAAAGCAAATAAATATCATGAGTAATTGGATGAACCGCAACAGCAGAAGGATTAAAATCTAATTTTTGATCCGTTACTTTTTTAAAATCTTTTTTATGTATAAGCAAGAAAGGCTGATCATTCAATTTATTTTGTGTCATATCAAATTCGTATAATGCCTTCGCAGATTTTTTCTCCTCTGCCACATTTGAAGCATCCTTACAGGCAACCAACAATTTTCGGGTTACAGGATCATAACACAATCCTTCGGTGTTATTGTCTTTGGATAGAAAAGTTTTGATTTTTTCAACTTGTGGTTTTGTGTTCCAATCAGCTATTTTAAATATAACCCCATGACTCCATAACGCATAAACCGTATTGTTTACATAAGTCACATCTTCAATATCAATTTTTTCTTTATCCTCCTCTGCAAAGGGAATAGTTTTTTCAAGCGTTGCATTCTTATCATCAATTTTTATTAGATATAAATCGGGATGAAGATCTTCAATAAGGATTAAATGATCTTTATCAATCCAGGTATTACCTGAAACTTCTATTAATTGATCTGGAAGTCTCCAGGAATGATCAGGCGTTTTTAAATCATAATTAAATACTACCCCGGCTTCGCTTGTTTTTGATGAATCTGCAATTTTTTTTGGAGGCAGCTCAACAATTACAGGTGCTTTTGAATTAAAATTATTTGTATTACAGGCAAAAGATAATGAGATAAATACAATGCTGGCTATCAGATTAAAATTCATAAATCGTTTTTTGAAAAAATATTTCA
>JBDTYU010000005.1:0-6698 GCA_040005535.1 Ginsengibacter sp.
GGATATAATTCAACAAGCTCAGAAGAATTAATAAGGAAAGATATAATTGAAGAGGCAATGATGCTTTGCAAATTACTTACAGAAAATAATTATACCCAACAACCCGAAGTATTTGCGTTAATGGCGTTAATGTGTTTTCATTCATCCAGGAGCGACAGTCGTTTAACAACGGAAGGAGAAATTATTTTGCTCCCCATGCAGGACAGATCTAAATGGGTTTCTGCCTTAATCGAAGAAGGAAATGAATACATGAACAAAGCTGCATTTGGAAATTCAGTGAGCACATATCATATTGAAGCTGCTATTGCGTATGAGCATTGCAGCGCAAAAATTTTTAAAGAAACAAACTGGAAAAAAATCCTTGATTATTATGAATGGCTGTGTAAAATTGCACCATCGCCAATTAATGAATTAAATAAAGCAGTTGCAGTAATGGAATTATATGGAGCAGCATTAGCTTTGGAAGAATTGGAATCTATCAAGGAGAAAAAGAAACTGGAATCGTATTATTTATATTATAGCCTGCTTGGTGAAATTTATTCCCGCCTTGATAATTTGTTAGCAGCAAAAGAATATTTTGAAGCTGCCATTAAACTTACTCATTCTGAAACAGAACGTAAGATGTTAAACAATAAAATTATTGGTTTGCTGAATTAATATTATAACACCCCTTAAAGAATTATCGCTTCCCATTTTTCAAATAATTTCATATTATTTGCAGCGAAAGAATATTTTTACTGGTCATTCAATGTATGCCGCGAAAATTTATTTCAGTTTTATGTTTTAGTTTATTTGCCTGGCTGCAAACAAATGCTCAAACCTGTACTACGCTTGGCCAAAACCCATCAACTGCATTTCCTGTGTGTGGCACTAACACCTTTAGTCAAAGCACTGTTCCCTATTGTGGGGGTACTGCAGTGCCCGTTCCATTGCCATGCAGAAACGTCGTTTTCACTGACATAAATCCTTTCTGGTATAAGTTCACTTGTTTTAGTTCAGGTACATTAGGCTTTCTAATAACACCCAATGATTTAAATGATGATTATGACTGGCAAATATTTGATATCACTGGGCATAATCCTAACGATGTTTATACTGATGCGTCTTTATTTGTTGGATGTAACTGGTCAGGAAATCTGGGCCTTACCGGTACATCTGCGTCAGGGAACTCTTTAATAAATTGCGAAGGTCCCGCTTATCCTACTTTTAGCAGTATGCCTGTATTAAGAGTTGGTCATAATTATATATTATTGATTAGCCACTTTACAATTTATACCCCATCACAAAACGGATATAAATTATCATTTGGTGGTGGCACTGCCGGTATTACTGATCCGCTTTTTCCGGATTTATTAAACGCAAGGTCTTCCTGCGATGCCACTCAAATAATTTTGAAACTTAATAAGAAAATGAAATGCAGCAGCCTTGCGCCTGATGGAAGCGATTTTAATATTTCGCCGGGGGTTTCAACCATTACCAGCGCAACTGGAATTGGATGCAATAGTGGATTCGATATGGATTCAGTAATGCTAACAATGAGTAATCCCTTGCTACCGGGAAATTATACGGTCACAATAAAAAATGGGATCGATGGAAATACTTTACTGGATAATTGTGACAGGAATATTGCACCGGGAAATAATTTACCACTTATTATTTTGCCATTGAAACCTACACCTATGGACAGTTTAACAACTGTTAAGTGTGCACCTAAATCATTACAATTAGTTTTTAAGAAAAATATACGATGCAATTCTATTGCTCCTGATGGAAGTGATTTTGTTGTCACAGGCACTACGCCGGTTACAGTAATAAGTGCACAGGGTAATTGTATAAATGGAGTGAGTAATATTATCAATGTTATTTTATCAGGCCCGATTGAGAGCCTTGGAAGTTACCAGATTAAATTAGTAAAAGGAAGCGACGGAAATACAATTTTTGATGAATGTTTTCAGGAAACTCCGGCTGGGTCAACTTTAGATTTTACTACAAAAGATACGGTATCTGCTGATTTTACTTACCGGATTTTTTCTGGTTGTAAGACAGACACAATTGCTTTTACTCATGATGGAAGAAATGGTGTAAACCAATGGTCGTGGAAGCTTGATTATGCAGGCACCAGTAATAAGAAAAATCCTGTAGCTTATTTCGATGCATTTGGATCCAGGCAAATTAGTTTATCTGTAACCAACGGAGTATGCAGTGATACAGTAATTAAAACAATTTCGCTTGGGGATGAATTAAAAGCCAGGTTTGAAACCACTAACTTGTTGTGTCCGGAAGATGCGGCAACATTTATAAATAAAAGCACAGGAGACATAGGCAATTACTTTTGGGATTTCGGAAATGGAAATACAAGTATGTCAAAAACGCCTCCATCGCTCCATTATCCTGTATTAAACGCTGAGAAAATATACCCTATCCGCCTCATTGTTGAAAGCAAAACAGGTTGCTTTGATACAACCTATAATAATTTAAAAGTTTTGAAGAGTTGTTACATCGCAGTGCCAAATGCGTTTACGCCTAACGGTGATGCATTAAACGATTATCTCTATCCGCTGAATGCTTACAAAGCAGACGATCTTGAATTCAGTGTGTATAATCGTATTGGGGAATTGGTATTTCATACCAATAACTGGACGCAAAAATGGGATGGCAAAATAAAAGGAAATCCCCAGGATACTGGTATTTACGTATGGATATTAAAATACACAAACCATGATACCGGTAAAAAAGTTTTCATGAAGGGATCGACCGTATTGATAAGGTGATTAATCATCTGTCAGCCTGCTTAATTATATTTCATTAACCTTATTTAACTTTAAATAAAAGTTGCTTAACTCATTTTGTTGATACTGCTGAATAAGTTTGTCCCTGATTCAAATCAACTAAAATGAAACCATTTCTGCTTATCACATTTGCCTTCCTTGCACATTCAATAGCAGTTTCTGCACAGTCAAATACAACGGTTACAGGTAATGTAAAAGATACCGGCAACATGCAGCTATTAAATGGCGCAACGATATCACTGATCAATACTAAAGATTCATCATTGCTGAGTTTTGTGCGAACAGATTCCAGCGGGAATTTTATTTTCAATAAAGTGCCAAAAGGAAAATACCGGTTATCTGCGACGCACTCAGGTTTTCATACCACATGGCGATCTTTTAATGTAACAGGAGAGTCAGCAATTGATCTTGGGCAAATTTATATGAGAGATAAATCAATGCTGGATGAAGTTATTGTTGAGGGGGAAAAACCTCCGGTTACAGTAAATGGAGATACGCTTGAATTTAATGCGGGTTCTTTTGCAACAAAGCCAAATGCTGTTGTTGAAGATCTTTTGAAAAAGATGCCGGGAATACAAGTTGATAAAGATGGAACTATCCGGGTAAACGGTCAGCGTATTAATAAAGTTTTTGTAAATGGTAAGGAATTTTTTACAGGTGATCCAAAATTAGCCACACAAAATTTACCTGCTGATGCAGTTGATAAAGTCCAGGTATTTGAAAAGAAATCAGATCAATCAGAATTTACCGGCTTTAATGATGGAAATGGAGAAACTGCATTGAATTTAAAACTTAAGAAAGATAAAAAAGATCCAACCTTTGGGAAAATAAAAACCGGTGCAGGTACCCATGACCGTTATGATGGGCAGTTTAATGTAAACCGTTTCAAAGGAGACCAACAAGTTTCAGTAATCGGTATGGCCAATAATACCAACCGCCAGGGGTTTTCAATAACTGACATTCTCAATTTTACCGGCGAAACAAGAAACATGCTGAAAGGCGGAGCGGGCGGAGGTATGCGTATTGTAATTAATAATGGAGAAAGTACAGATTTTGGGTTGCCCGTGGAAGGTGGCGGACCATCGGCTGCAGGAATCGCAAAAACCATTGCCGGTGGATTAAACTTCAATGATACGTGGAATAAAAAAACTGATGTTAATGGAAGTTATTTTTATAATAATATTAAAGTTGTAACAGATCAACATTTAAACAGGGATTTTATTTCTCCTTTAAATCCTTACAATTATTCAGAAAACAGTAATAATAAAAGAGCAACAGAAAGCAGCAGGTTTAATATGAGCATTGATCATAAAATAGATTCTTTTAATTCTATAAAGTTCACGCCATCTTACACGCACCAGGCTAATCGTTACAATTCTTCTAATAATTATGTGTCAACATCCGCTGATAATACAAAGCTCAATGAAGGTTTTACAAACACAATATCAGATGCAGCAGGAGATGACTTTAAAAATAATATTTTATTCAGGCACCGGTTTGCAAAGAAAGGAAGGACTATATCAGCAAATCTTTCTATCGCCTATAATGACAGCCGGTCGCAAGGCTCCCAGCATTCAATCAATAACTTTTTTTCAAGAAACTCAACTCAAAATACCGATACAATAAACCAGGTAAATAATTTAAAAAGTATTACGCAGAGCTATGGCGGTAATATCATTTATACTGAACCGTTATCTAAAAAAACATTAATAGAATTAAATACATCTTACAATTTTAATAAAGGAAATCTTAACAGGCTTACCTATGATTATAATAATTACAATAACAAATACGATAAGTTTAATCCCTTACAAAGTAATATATTCAGTAATGAATATCAGTATGAGGGTGGTGGGGCTGCACTAAAAAATATACATAAAAAGTATAACGTATCAATTGGAGCAAACATTCAATATGCTTCGTTAACAAGGTGTCTCAAAGACAGTGCCTTCGGCATTTCACGGTCTTTTTTAAATATTCTGCCTTCAGCAAATTTTGTATACAATTTTACAAGATCAAAAACATTGAGGCTTGATTACAATACCAGCACCAGGCAGCCAACATCCTCACAATTGCAACCGGTAACTAACATTAGTGATCCGCTGAATATTCTTTTTGGAAATCCTTCTTTACAACAGGAATACGTTCATAATGCAACAGTGCAGTTTTTCTCTGCAAATCCTTTAGAGCAAAAAAATTTAATGATGATGCTCAATGCCTCTGCCACACAAAATGCCATTGTTAATGCTGATGATATAAATGCACAAGGCATCCGTATAACACATCCTGTAAACGCAGATGGCGTGTATAATGTTTTTGGAATAATTGATTGGGGTTTCAGAGTAAAGAAATTGAATACAAGATTCACTTTGGGTGGCAATGTATTTCTTAATAATAATGTGAATCTTGTTAATGGACTAAGAAATAATATTCACAATATATCTTATACTCCAAGGGCATCGCTAAATTATGATTTTAAAGATAAATTGGATATTAATATGGAAGCAAGAGTAAGTTATAATACAGTAAAATATTCATTACAGCCTTCATTGAATAGTAATTACTGGCAGCAGGAATTTTCAATGGAAGCCAATGTCACTCTGCCTTTGGGCTTCGGAATTAATTCAGATGTAACTTATACCGCAAATACAGGCAGGCCCCCCGGTTTCAATACTTACTTTACAAAATGGAATGCTGCAATTACAAAGCAGGTATTGAAAAATAAGAAAGGGGAATTAAAGTTTAGTGTTAATGATATTCTTAACCAAAATGTAGGA
Organism: Ginsengibacter sp.; assembly: GCA_040005535.1. GTDB lineage: Bacteria > Bacteroidota > Bacteroidia > Chitinophagales > Chitinophagaceae > Ginsengibacter. The sequence continues at coordinate 5,567 of JBDTYU010000005.1, forward strand.
ATCAGCCGAAATGCCAATCAAAATTATATTGAAGATGTAACTTATAAAACCTTGAAGCGTTATTATATGGTAGGGTTTACTTACAGCCTTTTGAAAACAAATAATAATGGTCCAAAGGCAGTGATACGCACATTCTGATTTTCTCACTCGTATATTTAGTTTTACGGCTATGTTTCTACATGGCCGTTTTTATTACGGAAGCATATAAGTAATTTTACCTGATTAATTATTATGTATTCCCATCTAATGACTAAAGCAATTAAACTTAAAGATTTTTTTTGAAGATCATAACATGGAACTGCAACATGGCTTTTCGTAAAAAAGCTGAATTTATACTGACTTACAAGCCGGACATCTTAATTATTGCTGAGTGTGAGCATCCGGAAAAATTAATATTTCCCGCTGAAACACCTAAACCCACGCAAACCTTATGGTTTGGAAAAAATAAAAATAAGGGACTTGCAATATTTTCTTATAGCAATTTAGAGTTTAGAGTTCTCGACATTTATAACCCAGATTTTAAAATGATTATTCCAATTACTGTAACCGGTGGTTATTTTGATTTTAACTTATTCGCAGTTTGGGCATATAATCCAATTGACAAAGATGGGAAATATATTACTCAAGTTTGGAAGGCAATTAATTATTACGACCGATTGATTAGAGATAATTCAACCATATTAATTGGAGACTTTAATAGTAATACGATTTGGGATTACAAAAAGCACCGATTGAGCAATCATTCAAGTGTTGTAACAGCATTAGAAGAAATGGGAATATTTAGCACATATCATTTACATCATAAACAAACACAAGGCAAAGAACAGCATCCGACTTATTTTATGTATAGACACTTGAACAAGGCATATCATATTGACTATTGTTTTGCCTCACGTAATCTTCTTGACAAATTGGAAAATGTAGAAATTGGAACACATGAACAGTGGACAAGCTTTAGCGACCATAACCCTTTAATTGTTTCTTTTAAAGATTGATAAAATTAGCTTCGCTCATCTCGTATAAATTTTATTTTAAACTAACTTTATTTATGGCGTTGCCTCAATTATTTACAATACGCATCACAGGCCCGGATTGATTTCCAAATAACTCTTTTTGTTTTGCAGCAAAATCC
>JBDTYU010000006.1:0-3411 GCA_040005535.1 Ginsengibacter sp.
AATGACTGCATCATACCAATTGCCTTGCTTGTATTTATTTGCTCAAGTTCTATTGCTGGAGATTGCAAATAAAAAGTATATGCATGCAGATAAGCCACTTCCTCTGCCTTGCTGCTATTTGGAAATACTTCTAGAAATCCTTTAAAAAGATTTTCGGCGTCAGGATAATTTTTTTGATAAAAAGAACAAAATGCATATTTATAATACAACTCTTCAAATTTTTCTGTGCCTTTGAAAACAGAAAATAATTCTATATATAATTCTTCGGCATTCTTATATTTTTTTTTTGCAAAATACTCATCTGCTTTACTCAGTTTATATGCATAATCTTTGCTTTTGAGTACCTTATTAAATTGCTTGTTACAAGAAGCCAAAATTAAAAGTGGCATTAATAAAACGAGTAATAGCTTCATAAAGAGTTGCGAAAGTAAGTGATTTCAAACGAAAATGATTTTTTAAAGAAACTAATCAAAATGGAAGCAGTTAATATTTTGATAATACATAAAAAACCCCTCCCAGTTGGGAAGGGTTTATCATTGAGCAAAAAGTGTATTTGTTACTTAGATTTAATATCAACTGTATTTGCATCGCCGCCACCTACTTCGCAGTTAGTATCAATACGATCAGCACTTATTCCTTCTTTTTCTGTTAAGTAAGTTTTTACTGCAGCAGTTCTTTTATTACAAAGGGCCTGTGAAGCTTTCGAAGCTGCAGGGTAACCTGTAACAGTGATTGAGCAATCTGCATTATTTTTCAATTTAGATGCTATAGTAGCCAACATTGCTTTTGCATCGCTACTTAAATTACCAGTATTTCCTCTGAAAGATACACTTGGTAAATCACCTATATGACAAGCATTCATTGCACTATCACTTAGGCGATTTTTGCAACATTCAGGGTCTGGGCATTTGCCGACACCATCTGCATCTACAGGTTGACATTCAGTAGGAGTTATCAACTGTTTGTCTTTACAATCTGGTACACCATCACCATCTGTATCTCTGGAAACACCATGTGAATCAACAGGACAACCGGCAGGTGTATTAGGCTCTTTGTCAAGCTGATCAACAACACCGTCACCATCAGTATCATCAAATATCGGTTTTGGCATTTTCATGTGCTTAGGATTGTTGATTTCACTGTAAGCATAGTCAAGTGGATTTATCCACCATAAGGGTTCAACAGATTTTTTACCAATATTAAAGTTCAATCCTATAGACGCATAATTGTAAGTATCGAAGTCGCCTGTTAGTACATTCTGAACATTATCCTGCCATTGCTGGCCGTCCATCAAATCATCTTTTGCAAAAGAAAATCTGTCTTCAATAGCCAGATTAACACGCTTTCCTAATTTAAAAGCTATACCTGCCAAGAGATTTCCGGTAGGCCTTAAAGTCTGTCCGAATAATTTAGCCCGGCGATCACCATCGTTTTGTGCATTGGTTTCATAACTGTCATCCATCAGGCCTTTTAACTTATCGCGTATATCTTTTCTATTTGTGTAACCAGAATTGGTAATTGAACTAAAATTAATTTTAGAGTTACCATTCAATGCATTAATTTTTGTATCATAGATCATTATCCCGGCACCAACACCACCATAAATTACCATCCCGGTTTTTTGCTTGTGAAAGCGAATATTATTTAATGTAAAAATGCCCTGCAAAGAAAGATCCTGCACATGAGAACGATAATTGTAATAAACAGGTTCCGTTGGAGGATTGTAGCCTGCATTAATCCAGGCCGTATTACCTGCATAACCAACAGACGGTTTCCAATCTAATCCTTTAGCAACACCATAAACGTATTGCAATCTTAAAGAAAAGACATACCCTAATGCTTTACGCACATGGGCTGAAAATCCAACTGTTGGTAATTTTGCTGACACATCACCACTTATTGAAAACATGCCACCTGAAATACCAAATTCAAATTCGTTGCGGGGTTTTGCAGGGAAATCGTAAGTATTATTCATAAACTCATTTTGCTGTGCCATTCCTTTTTTAGAAACTACACTGGAGTCATAAATATTATATACGCCGGTATCCTGAGCGAAAACACTCAAGGAAAAAAGGGATAAAATCCCCATTAATAATAATTTGTACTTTTTGCTTGCCATAACTTTTTGATTAATGATTTCTGAAATAAACTTGTTGAATGATTGCAAAAATATTAAACGAATGTCAAAATGCAAATTTTTTTTAGCAATTCTTTAGATTTTAAACCATTTATATATCCTTACAATTTCGCAAACTTAGTACTATTATTCGAGGTACTATGCTGTATACGCATAAAAAATTTTACTTTTTAATTCATCGTTCTTGAATTATCGCCAGGTTTTTAAAAGTAATTACTCGGATTTACATTTATAATCTATTTATTTGATTCTGTGCTATATTGCCTTTTTATAGCCCATGGAGTTTTCAAAAAATCTTATTGCTGAAGAGTTACTCATATTCGAAAAAAAATTTGCTGAATCAGTAAAGACAAATACTCCTTTGCTGGACAGCATAATGAAATACATTATTAAAAGGAAAGGAAAACAATTGAGACCCATGTTTGTTTTTTTAAGCGCTAAACTTCATGGAGAAGTAAATGAATCTACTTACAGAGCTGCCGCATTGGTTGAACTATTACATACCGCCACACTTGTTCATGATGATGTAGTTGACGAATCACTTGAAAGAAGAGGATTTCTTTCAATTAATGCATTATGGAAAAATAAAATTGCTGTTCTTGTTGGAGATTATTTACTTTCAAAGGGATTGCTTTTATCCACTGAAGCCGGAGATTTTAAGCATCTCCATATTTTATCAAATGCAGTAAAGGAAATGAGTGAAGGTGAATTACTTCAAATTGAAAAAGCACGAAAGCTAAATCTAAAAGAAGATATCTATTTCGAAATTATACGAAGTAAAACCGCTTCATTACTTTCTTCTGCCTGCGCTGCGGGTGCATGGAGTACGAGTAATAATGAACATGTTACGGAAAAAATGAGAATATTCGGCGAAAAAACAGGAATAGCTTTCCAGATAAAAGATGATCTATTCGACTATGGAAATGATGATATTGGTAAGCCAACCGGAAATGATCTTAAAGAAAAAAAACTAACACTACCATTGATTTATACACTTAACAATATTAATACTACTGAGAAAAGAAAAATAATCTACATTATAAAAAACCAAAATAAGGATCCTGAAAAAATAAAATATGTTTTACAGAAAGTAACTGAAACCGGCGGAATCAATTATGCTGCAAAAAAGATGAAGCAATATCGTGATGAGGCCTTAGCAGTTTTATTCGAATTTCCTAAAAATGAAGTAAGAGATGGCCTGGAAGAACTGGTTCTGTTTACAACAGACAGGAAATATTAAATTGTCCATGTGATACTATACCACAGTTATTAAG
>JBDTYU010000007.1:0-4453 GCA_040005535.1 Ginsengibacter sp.
ATTTTTACATAACCACCTAAAGGAAGCCAGCCTATTCCATAAACTGTTTCACCAATTTTTTTCTTTACGATAGAAAACCATGGATCAAAAAATAAATAGAATTTTTCAACCCGGCATTTAAACCACTTTGCTGTAATGTAATGCCCGAATTCATGAAGAATGACTAAAATTGACAAAGAAAAAATAAGATACCCGGCCTGTAAGCCAACATGCGACCAGTTAATTGCTAATATCGTCATAGAAGAATGTGTGATGTAATGATGTTTGATGTATGTTTGAATTTAAATTTAATATTAAATAATAAATATTTTTTTCTTCTCCCCGCCACAGGCGTGCCGCGGACTCTACATATTTATTAATGAAGCGGCGAAATTACGTGCCTCCCCATCGCTTTCAAAATAATCTGCCAGATTTGGCTTTTCTATATAATTTACTTTTTCCATTGTCTTTTCTATTACAGCCGTAATATCTAAAAATCCTATACGGTTATTCAAAAAAGCCCATACAGCAATCTCGTTGGCTGCGTTAAGAATACAAGGTAAGTTGCCACCCTTTTCCAATGCAATCGTTGCCAAAACAAGATTTCGAAAGGTTTTTGTATCAGGCTGTTCAAAAGTCAAGCTGCTGATTTTTTTAAAATCAGCTCTTGGATTCTCGTTTGCAATGCGATATGGAAAAGTGAGTGCATATTGTATCGGCAACTTCATATCGGGCAATCCCATTTGTGCTTTTAAACTTCCATCTTCAAACTGCACCATACTGTGCACAATACTTTGCGGATGAATTAGTACCTGGATCTGGGAAGGCAAAAGATTGAAAAGCCACCGGGCTTCAATCATTTCAAGCCCTTTGTTCATAAGGGTTGCGGAGTCTATAGTTATTTTGGCGCCCATTTTCCAGTTAGGGTGCTGAAGTGCATGATCCTTTTTTACATTCACCAAAAAATTAGGTTTCTTTCCCAGGAAAGGCCCGCCGCTTGCTGTCAAAATAACTTTCTCAATTTTATTTCTTGTTTCTCCTACAAGACATTGAAATATTGCCGAATGCTCACTGTCAACAGGAATAATGGGCACCCTGTTTTCTAATGCTTTTTGCATAACAATATCACCGGCCACTACCAATGTCTCTTTATTTGCCAATGCTATTGCCTTTCCTTTTTCAACTGCTTTTAATGTAGGCGTTAATCCTGCAAAGCCTACAATGCCTGCAAGCATCATATCATAGGTATCAAAATCTGCAACTTCTTCGAGGGCAGAAGAGCCGGCAAAAACTTTGATATTTTTTGGACTAAGGGCGGATTTTACAGCATCGTATTTTTTTTCATCTCCAATTACTACGGCGTTTGGGAGATGCTTAAGCGCTTGTTCAATTAGGAGCTTATCATTTATTTGTGCGGTTAATATTTCAACTTCAAACAAATGTGGACTAGCATCTATTACTTCTAATGCCTGTGTACCAATTGAACCGGTAGAACCAAAAATTGCAATCCTTTTTTTATTTTCTTCAGCCATAATTATTTTTCATGATTGAGCTTCGTATCACAAATTTTAAAAAATCTTTAATACATCCTCACATAATGGAGCTTGGCAATTTACTCTAATAATTTTTGTAAAGCCTCATTCACTTTATTAAAATTAAAACGGGTTATTACATTATTCATCATTTGTTGTATAGCAGTATTTTGAAGATTTCCTATAGAGCCTGCGTGTGTATGATTTAACTGTGTCTCGTAGCTGAAGTTATTATTCTCAACATCTACGGCTATTTTTTTATAAGCATCTCTCAATGGTACTCCCTCCAAAACCAGTTTATTCATTTCTTCTACGGTAAACAAATATTTATATTTTTCATCGTTAAGAATATCCTTTCTCACTTCAATATTTTTTATCATTACACCCGCCATAATTATACTCTCATGAATATTTTTAAATGCCGGTATTATGTGTTCTTTCAATAATTGGAAATCGCGGTGATAACCTGAAGGAAGGTTTGCGGCCATCAGCATAATTTCATTTGGCAAAGCTTGTATACGATTGCAATGTGCACGAATGAGCTCAAATACATCAGGATTTTTTTTATGCGGCATGATACTACTACCGGTGGTAAGCTCTTCCGGAAAAGAAATAAATCCGAAATTTTGATTAAGATAAAGACATACATCCATACTAAGCCGTGCAATGGTTGCAGCGATGTTTGCTAACGACTGTGCTACTATACGTTCAGTTTTTCCACGTGTCATTTGCGCATACACCACATTATAATTCAGCTCTGCAAAGCCGAGCAATTGCGTCGTGAGATTTCTATCTATGGGAAAGGAAGAACCAAATCCTGCTGCAGAACCTAAAGGATTCTTATTTACAATTTCCCATGCGGCATGGAGTGTGACCATGTCATCTGCAAGGCTTTCAGCATAAGCGCCGAACCAAAGTCCAAATGAAGAAGGCATAGCTAATTGAAGATGTGTATAACCTGGCATCAGGTAATCCTTATATTTTTCACTCTGCTGAATAAGCAATTCAAAAAACTCTTTTACTTCATTTACAAGTTGCTCAATTTCACCTCTCAGGTAAAGTTTTAAATCGACTAAAACCTGGTCGTTACGGGAACGGGCACTATGAATTTTTTTTCCGGCATCTCCAATTTTTTTGGTCAAAAGAATTTCTATTTGCGAATGAATATCTTCCACTCCTTCTTCCATCAAAAATGTTCCGGCTTCAATGTCTCTGTAAATTTCTTTGAGACCTTTTTGTAATACTTTTAATTCTTCAGCAGTGAGCAAATTAATTGTTTGCAACATTTGAATATGGGCTAATGAACCCAATACATCGGAAGGCGCTAAATACATATCAAGCTCCCTGTCTTTACCAACAGTAAACGTTTCCACTTCCTTTGTTGATAGAATATTTTTTTGCCAGAGCTTCATTATATTTTTTATTACACGAATTATAAAACACGAATTACACGAATGTGTTTCTTAGCTATAATTTCATTTTTTTCGCCAGAGTTTTATTTACTTATTTTTAGCAAACGATTTGTAATTCGTGTCATATAATAATACTTTGAGCAAGGTTTCGCAATAACAATATATATTTTTGAATCCCATCTTTTATTTCATCAATAAAAATATATTCATCTGCACTATGACTGCGGGCAGAATCACCAGGCCCAATCTTCAGTGTCGGAAAATCCATAAGGGTTCTATCTGAACAGGTAGGCGAGCCATAAGATTCAAGCCCCATATTATTTCCTGCAATTACCAATGGATGATTTTTTTCAATGAATGAAGGTTTTAATCTTGTACTTCTTGGCCACACTTCACTTTGTATATTTTTATTTATTTCTTTAAGTATTTCATCAAATGAATACAATTCATTTACTCTTACATCGACAACATAGCTGCATTCGGAAGGTACAATATTATGCGCTTTATTTTCTGTGCTCACAGAAGTAACTGCTATATGAACCGGGCCAAGAACAGAAGAAACTTTTGGAAATTGAAAAGCGCTGAACCACTGAATATCGTTTATAGCTTTATACACGGCATTAATACCTTCGTTACGGGCAGCATGGCCGGACACACCGTGAGCAATACAATCCAGTACTAATAGGCCTTTCTCTGCTACAGCCATTTTCATAAGTGTAGGCTCTCCAACTATCCCGCAATCAATTTTTGGCAGAAGCGGTAACAGATTTTCAATTCCATCGTGCCCGGATATTTCTTCTTCCGCAGTTGCCGCAAGAATCAAATTGAAAGGAAGATTTTCGTTATGATAAAAATGCACAAACAAGGCGATTAACGAAACAAGCGCTCCACCCGCATCATTACTTCCAAGTCCGAATAATTTTCCGTCTTTTAAAATTGCATCAAAAGGATTAAAAGTATAACCTGTGTTAGGTTTTACCGTATCATGATGAGAATTTAAAAGAACAGTAAATTTTTTTTTGTCAAAACATTTATTTACGGCCCATACGTTATTAAGATAGCGGTTTGCATCAATACTTCTTTCTTTCAAAAATTTTTCAATGATGCACGCAGTCTCATTTTCTTCTTTACTAAATGAAGGGCAGGCAATTAATTGTTTTAATAATTCTAGTGCATCTGAAAATAATTCATTAGCAGGATCAGCAATATTTATTTCTTCTTTCATGAAACTATTTTTGTACCGCTTTCTCCTTTTATTAATTGCAAAATATTATTTGAATTTCCAATAATAACTTTGTGTACTCCATTATTTACAGCATTAAATGCATTATCAATTTTTGGCAAGATGCCTGCAAATAATTTTTTACTTTCTTTAAGCTTTTGATACATTTTCATTTGTAACTCAACAATAACACTGCTTTCATCATTTACTTCACTTAAAACACCATTCTTTTCAAAACAATATATCAACTGAACATGATACAATTTTGATAAAGCAATAGATAATACAGCAGCTATTGTATCAGCATT
>JBDTYU010000008.1:0-4301 GCA_040005535.1 Ginsengibacter sp.
TACCACTATCGAGCACAAATTTCCATTTTCCATCTTTTTGCTTTTTCCAGATGCTAACATAAGTTCCCTGTAAAATAGTGTCTTTCATTTCTAAATTATAAATGCCATAAGTATATCCCATGTCCGCTGATGAAGCAATTTCTCCGCCGCCAGGCTTCCATGTTAAAATGTATGATGAATCGTTTGCCTGGCTTAAAAAATCTATTGCATCAGCACCTGCAATTGGTGGATGATTTGGTCTTAGTAATATTCCTTCATTGTCAATATATTCTATAAAAGCTTTTTTCATGCCGGCTTTGTGGCTCATTTCAGAAAATGCCTCATCTGCTTTTATAATTTCATCCGGAGAAATATTTTTTACCAAATTTGTTCTTCGTTTACAGGAAATAAAAAAAAACAGGAGCGAAATTAAAACCGGTAAAATAAAATGTATTTTTTTCAACATCGGTTTTAATTTTAGAAAAAAGGCGAAAGTATTTTTCAATACCCTCGCCATAAACAGGAAATATCACCTGCCTGATAAGCCCTAAGGCTTTAAATATTTACACGTGCAATTTTTCTTTTTTTGCAAGAAGCTGATCCACAGTTTCCTGATACATTTCATCGGGCACACAACAATCAACAGGACATACTGCTGCACATTGTGGCTCTTCATGAAAACCCTGGCACTCTGTACATTTATTAGGAACAATATAATAAATATCGGTTGCTATTGGGGAGTTACGCTTGTCAGCATCTAAGGCAGTACCATCCATTAATAAAACTTCGCCTTTTACTGCTGTGCCATCTGCAATAGCCCATTCTACACCTCCCTCATAAATTGCATTGTTAGGACATTCAGGTTCACAAGCCCCGCAGTTTATACATTCGTCAGTAATTTTTATCGCCATTTTTTTATTTTAATCATTCAAAGGGTTCAAATAATAACCGATTTTTGCCCTGCTTAATTTCTTACAAATATATAACAGATAATTATTTGCCAATGGATTTAATGGAAAGAATTGATTTAATGGAAAAGCTTGGAAATTATCTGGCGGGAGATGATGAAAAATTAAAAGCTGTTAAGCAAAAAGCTTTTGAAAAAAATAAGTGGTTCACAGAAGAATTTGTAAATCTTTCTTTGAAAAATATTTCTTCGCACCTTCTTAACTATAACAAACTTGAAAAATGGGTGAGGCATTATCGCCCCGATAATAATATAAAAATAAAAACGGTAGGAATTGTTATGGCAGGTAATATACCGCTGGTTGGCTTTCACGATTTTTTAAGCGTTTTCATTTCGGGACACATACAAATCATTAAGCTTTCTGAAAAAGATAATGTGCTCCTTGTACATATTATTGAGAAGCTAACTCAATGGAATGCTGAGGTTGCGAACCTGGTGAAGGTTGCCGGCTTTCTTAAAAACTGCGATGCTTATATTGCTACAGGCAGCAATAATTCTTCAAGATATTTTAAATACTATTTTGGTAAATATCCTTCTGTAATCAGGAGCAATAAAACTTCTGTAGCAGTTTTAACAGGAAAAGAAACCTATGAAGAACTTAGTTTACTTGCCGATGATGTTTATACTTATTTTGGATTGGGATGCAGAAATGTTACCAAGCTTTTTGTGCCTGTTGATTATGATTTTATACCTCTTCTGAATGTTTTTAAAAAGTATGAATATTTTGCTGATCATACCAAATACAAAAATAATTATGATTATAATCTTGCCCTGTTAATTATGAATAATAAATTATACATGACAAACGAAAGCATAATTTTATACGAAAACGAAAATATTTTTTCGCCGGTGAGTCAGCTTCACTATAATTTTTATCATGATACAAACGTTATTTTAAATGATTTAATTAAAAACGAAAATATTCAATGTATTATTGGTAAGAATGGAATTGAATTTGGTGAAGCACAGCAACCCGGATTGTTTGATTATGCTGATGGAGAAGATACGATGGAATTTTTACTGGGATTATAATGAGCTTTATAAGATTGCAGGGTAATTCTAAATTTAGCATACAACATTTTGTCAAAATTTGCAGCTTTTAATTGTTTAAATTTACATCTACGAAGTGCTTACTAATTAATTGTTAAAGGTAACAGGCGGTAATACTGTATTTAAACAGTTGAATTAATTTTAAAGTCGTACAATTTAAAAAAAAATATAAATGAAAACAAAGAACATTTTATTTACAGTACTCATAAGTGCACTTACAACCCTGGGGGTTATTTTTGGATATGATCAATATCAACACAATAGTAATAATCCAAATTTTCAGACAACAAACATACCCGCCAATTACAAGTATGCAGGCTTTTTCGATGATAAAGGAAATCCGACACCTGGTCCTGCAGATTTCACACAAGCTGCTGAGGCTGCTATTCCTACAGTAGTTCATATAAAAACAAAAACAAATCCACGCCAGGTTAGCAATAATATTCCAAATCAGAAAAATCCTTTTTCTGATATGTTTGGCGATGATGATTTGTTTAACCAGTTTTTTGGAAATGGCAAGCAACAACGTATGTATCCACAAATGGGTTCAGGCTCAGGTGTAATTATAAGTGACGATGGTTATATTATTACCAATAATCATGTAGTTGCTGGCGCTGATGAAGTAAATGTTACATTAAGTGACAGGAAAACATATACAGCAAAAGTTATAGGCTCCGATCCTTCTTATGATCTTGCAGTAGTAAAAGTTGATGCTAAAAATTTACCATTCATGTTATATGGTAACTCCGATGATGTAAAAATAGGGCAATGGGTATTAGCGCTTGGATATCCTTTAAACCTTGATGCTACTGTTACCGCAGGTATTATAAGTGCAAAATCAAGAGCGCTGGGATTGAACCATGATAAAACAGGTAACCGGTCTATGGCTGTTGAATCATTTTTGCAAACAGATGCGGCAGTTAATATGGGAAATAGTGGTGGTGCTTTAATTAATACAAGCGGTCAACTGATAGGAATCAATTCTGCTATTGCCTCCCCTACCGGTTATTACAATGGTTATTCTTATGCAATACCCGTTAACATTGTAAAGAAAGTTATTAATGACCTGGTAAAATATGGTAGTGTTCAAAGAGGATTTCTGGGAGCTATGTTCATAGATGCCTCTATGTTAAACGACCAGGATAAGAAAAAAGAAAATATTCCATTAAGCGCTGACGGAATTTATATTACAGACGTAACTAAAGATGGAGCAGCAATACAGGCAGGAATAAAAAAAGGTGATATACTAAGAAAAATTAATAGTGTCTCTATTTACTCGGGTTCGGAACTACAGGAACAATTAAGTAATTATAAACCCGGAGATAAAGTGAATGTAACTTACGACAGAAACGGAACTCAGAATACAGTACAGGTTACTTTAAAAAACAATGCCGGTAATTATGCTATCGTAAAACCTGATGGAATGATTGATAAGCTTGGTGCAGATCTTGTAACACTTGATCAGGGGAAAGCAAAGGAATATGGATTGAATGGTGGCGTAATTGTAAAAAAAATAAAAGAGGGTGCAATTAATGACCAGACAAGAATGAGAGATGGTTTTATTATTACAAAAGCAAACGGTAAGGAAGTAAAAAACTTAAATGATCTTACATCTTTAATCGGAACAGATAAGCAGGTTAAGATTGAAGGAATTTATCCGGGGTATAATGAACCTTTTGAATATCCTTTGGTATTGGATGATGCAGGAGAATAAACAAGGAATAACTAAATTGAAATAGCCACGGCCTGAAGCCGTGGTTTTTTTATGACAAAATACATATCATACCTGGTCAGAAAGCATAGGTAGCTTTTCAAAAACAAAATAACTCCATGAATTTAATTGTACATGATCTTCCTGGTCAAAATTCACATCATTTCCTCCAAATACATTTCTGAAAATACCATGTACGTCTTTAACCTGGAAATTAATTTCTCCGGATGAAAAATTTAAAATTACCAACACTTCATCTTCTTTATTTTTCCGTAGAAATGAAAAAACCTGGTGATCATCCGGATGAGAAATAATTTTTGTAAGCACAGCCGGGTCACCTGCACGCAAAGATTTGTTGGAACATTTTAAAATGAGAAGTGTTTTGTAAAAATTATGGAGTTCAAAATTGCCATCCCATTCAATTACATCTTTCTCAAAAAATTTCAATCGCTTTTTATTAGGGAATTCCTGGCCGCTATAAATCATTGGCATTCCATTCCAGGTACAACTAAATACAGCCATGAGTTGTACAGCATCACCATATTTTTCAAATTCGGTTCCGTTCCAGCTGTTTTCATCATGGTTGCTGGTAAA
>JBDTYU010000009.1:0-4761 GCA_040005535.1 Ginsengibacter sp.
TTATGAAAGTTGTAATTTTTGCCGGTGGATTGGGAACAAGAATTAGCGAAGAAACAGGCACACGTCCAAAGCCAATGGTTGAAATTGGAGCTAAGCCAATTCTTTGGCACATCATGAAAATTTACAGCCATTATGGTTTTAATGATTTTATTATTTGCTTAGGTTATAAGGGATATATTATTAAAGAATACTTCATGAATTATTTTTTGCATAATTCAGATATTCAAATCGACCTGGAGAATAATAACATGGAAATTTTAGGCACACGGTCAGAGGCATTTAAAGTTACTCTTGTAGAAACAGGGTTACATACAAAAACGGCAGGAAGATTACAACAGGTAAAAAAATATATAGGCAATGAAGATTTTATGCTTACTTATGGAGATGGCGTTAGTGATGTAAATATTGCTGAACTACTGGCGTATCATAAAAAAAATAATAAAATTGCAACAGTAACTTCTGTACAACCAGATGCCAGGTTTGGTGGTATGGATCTCACTGCCGACGGCGCTGTTCATTCTTTTAGAGAAAAAGCAAAAGCAGATGCACAATGGATAAACGGGGGCTTTTTTGTGTTGAAGCCAGAGATATTTAATTACCTCCGAAACGATATGAGTAACATCATGTGGGAAGATGAGCCCCTGGAAAAATTGACTGCAGATGGACAATTAGTAGCGTACAAGCACAAAGGTTTTTGGAAATGCATGGATGCATTGAGAGATAAAATAGAACTGAACGAATTATGGGATGAAAACAAAGCTCCCTGGAAAATCTGGTAATAAAAATCTGCATGAAAGTATTAGTAATAGGTAACCTGGGATATATTGGCCCCATGGTTGCAAAACATTTCAGAGCACAATATTCTGACTCTTTTTTAGCTGGCTATGATATTGGTTATTTTATTCAAAACTATACGCCTAACGGTGTTGTTGGTGATACGCTTTTTGATAAACAATATTTTGGCGATGTGAGGAAATTTAATGCTTCTATCTTAAATGGTTTTGATGCAGTTATTTACCTCGCTGCCATTTCCAATGATCCAATGGGCAATGCTTATGAAGAACCTACACTCAATATCAATTTTAAGTCGGCAGTTGCTATTGCCGAAAAAGCAAAGCAACAGGGTGTAAAACATTTTGTTTTTGCCAGCAGTTGCAGTGTATATGGTTTTGCTGATAGTGAACCACGTACAGAATCATCAGAAGTAAATCCATTAACTGCTTATGCAAAATCTAAAGTTTATGCTGAAGAGGGTTTGCAATCATTGGCCGGTGAAAATTTCCAGATAACCTGTTTGCGTTTTGCGACAGCCTGTGGCTATAGCGACCGGCTAAGATTAGACCTGGTGTTGAATGATTTTGTTGCAAGTGCTATTGCAGATAAAAAGATAACTATACTAAGCGACGGAACACCATGGCGTCCGTTAATACATGTAAAAGATATGGCAAGAGCTATGGATTGGGCTATTCAACGTAAAGATGGTGGCGATTTTTTGATCATTAATACCGGCAGTAATCAATGGAACTACCAGGTAAAAGAATTGGCAGCAGCAGTACAAAATTTTTTTAACAATGTTGAGGTAAATATAAATGCCAATGCGCAACCGGATAAGCGTTCATATAAAGTGAGTTTTAATTTGTATGAACAACTGGCGCCAAATCACCAGGCCCAAATAAGCTTGGATGCTGCTGTTGAAGATCTGAAAATCGGGTTGCAATCCATGCAGTTTAACGATGCAAATTTTCGTCAATCTAAATTAATACGTTTAAGAATGATTCAGCAACTTATGGACAATTCCATCATTGATAATAATTTATTTTTTAAAAAGGGTTAATGAGCAATATCAGTAAAATAAAAGAGGCATTACAGAACAATCCACAACTGCAACAATATTTTATAGAGGCATTGATTGATTTTGAAAATAAAGGCGGGCATCCCAATACCAATGTGAGAGAAAGTGTATCCGGCCCATTGGCCGATGAGTTGTTTATGGGGGAAAAATTTTCGAAGGAACTCGATAACGGTATTAAAATAAACTTTGTTTATAATTCAAAAATTGCCAGAGAATTTTTATTGTCTTCGCCAACAATACCCAATCATGTGTGGGAACCACAAACCACGAAACTGCTTTTACATTTTTCAAAAAATGCGGAGAATGTGATTATTGCAGGGGCATATTTTGGTGACCAGGCAATTCCTGTTGCATATAATGTTAAAGAAACAGGAGTATGCCATACGTTTGAACCCAATAAAAATAACTCCGGTCTTATTATTGAAAATGCCCAACTAAACGGTTTAACAAATGTGTTGATCAACAACCTGGCGTTATGGAATATGAGTAATGAAAAACTTGTTTTTGAAGGACAAGATGCATTGGCTTCGACCAAAGCTGCTGACACTGCAACCGAAAATGTATTACATACGATTACCATTGATGATTATGTAACACAAAATAAAGTTGGACATATTAACCTCTTGATGATTGATGTAGAGGGTGGTGAAATTAAAGTACTGCAAGGAGCAAAAAATATATTGTCAAAACATAAGCCGGTTGTGGTTTTTGAAACACACAGTTTGTACAATGACTGGAGTAACGGATTACAAAATTCTGATTCCGTAAAGTTTATAAACGATTTTGGATATGAAGTTTTTGCGATACGGGACTTTCATCAAAACATTAATACCGTTGACATGCCTGTAGAATTATTGCCATTGAACAGAGCGTATTGCGAAATACCACCGCATCACGGGTTTAATTTACTGGCAGTTCCGTCAAAAGAATTAATTCAAAATGATCTCTTCAAAATCGTGTATGATTTAAGCCCGAAATTGATTTTGCCTAAAAATGATGTAAAATTTTTACCGTCAAAATTTAAACAAAATTAATGTTATTCAATCCTACAAAATTAGCCGGAGCATTCACTATTGATGTACAGCCTCTCCAGGATAGCCGCGGATTTTTCACAAGAATATTTTGTGAAAAAGAATTTGCCGCACAAAATTTAGTACAGCATTTTGTACAAGCCAATCATTCAGGCACACAGGGTAAAGGTGTTATCAGGGGTATGCATTTCCAGCATTCACCTTATAGCGAAGTAAAATTGGTGAAGTGTGTGCAGGGATCAGTATTTGATGTTATTATAGATGTAAGGGCAGGCTCACCAACATTCTTACAATGGTTTGGAGAAGAGTTATCTGCTGAAAATAAACGGATGATGTATGTACCTGCAGGTTTTGCTCATGGCTTTCAATCCCTTACCGATTATTCCGAAATCACTTATATGGTATCCAATTTTTACAACAAAGAAAGTGAGGGAGGCATAAAATATGATGATACAAAAGTAAATATTGAATGGCCTTTGCCGGTATCATTGGTTTCTGATAAAGACATGAGTATTCCCTTAATTGATGCAACATTTACAGGAGTTAGTTTATGATAAAGGATAATTATACGCCTTTAGTAACTGTTGGCATCCCAACCTACAACAGGCCAAAGGGTTTAGAAAAAACCCTTCAGTGTATCCTGGATCAAACTTATACCAACCTGGAAATTATTGTTTCGGATAATTGTTCTTCCGATACAACAGTGTTGCCTCTTTTAGAAAAGTATGCAGCGAAGGATAAGCGGATGAAATTTTATGTGCAGGAAAGAAACTTAAGCATTGTTCCTAATTTTCAATTCCTGCTGGATAAGGCTTCTGGTAATTATTTTATGTGGGCTGCTGATGATGATTTTTGGGATAATAATTTTATAGAAGTTTGTGTAAACGGAATGCTGGCAAATAATGATGTGGCGCTTTGCATGACCGATATGGAGATTGTAAGTACAGAGGGTAATACAAAAAAAAGTAAGCTTGACCGCGGGTTTATGCAAAAAAATCTCTTCTTAAGAAACTTTAATTTTGTAAAAAGTACGGGAGAAAATAAATTTTTTTTTTGTGGATTGTATAAAACATCTTTTGTAAAAAATATTCCTTTTAATAATAGCTGGGGTGGCGATCACCTGTTTATTTTTGAAGCTTTATCAAAAGGGAAATTTTTATACTTGCCGGGGCAATCTAACTTTTATTATTTCCGGGGAGGAAGCTCTGCAAATATGGATCGGGTGCGTAAGGCATTTAATATAAAAAGCAAATACTATTTTTTTGAAGCTTATTTTTTAAAATATTTTACCTACCAGTTTACATTTAAACATCTTACTATTTTTCAAAAAATTGGATTATTTTTTACCAACGGGTTTGCATTAATCTGTAACGAAGATTTTATTTTGTATTACATATTTATAAAAAAGCCGCTTAAAATTTTATTCCGAAAATTTAAAAAGCAAGTTGAAAATAATTGATAAAATAAAGAAAACTTTAAATGCCCCTTCCAAGCCAAAGATCACCTATAAACAGGATGGCCTAAGTACTGTTCACAATGCAGGGTTTATGCAGGAAGCGGATTTTATAAAAGCTGAAAATGCAGGTGCAGCTACAGGTTCATGGAAAATGGTGCATTGGCGGGTACATACTGTTTTATGGGCTGCCCGGCATTGCCTTGGCATTGAGGGCGATTTTGTTGAATGCGGTACAAACAAAGGCGGTTTTGCAAGAGCAATAGTTGAATATATCAATTTATCTGTTACGGATAAAAGCTTTTATTTATTGGATACTTTTGAAGGCCTGTCAGAAAAATTATTGACAGATCAGGAAAAGGCAGCCGGTAAAAAAGAACATTTCGAAAATGAATACAAGAATTGCTATGAGCAGGTTTTACAAA
>JBDTYU010000010.1:0-10639 GCA_040005535.1 Ginsengibacter sp.
CTTATCGGTTTTATGGGTTCAGGTAAATCACACTGGGGGCGCATCTGGGCATCTATAAGGGGTATTAGTTTTTTTGATTTGGATGCCAGAATAGAAAAAGCATTCAGGATGAAAATCTCCGATATTTTTGATAAAAAGGGTGAAGAAAAATTCCGTGAGTTGGAAAGATATCATCTTAAAAAATTTGAACATAAAAAAAATTTTTTACTTGCCTGCGGAGGGGGAACACCTTGCTTCTCTGATAATATAGAATGGATGAAAACCCAGGGAAAAGTTTTTTATTTGAAAGCAGAAGCCGAGCTGATTCTTGAACATGTTATGAATGAAACAGAACAAAGACCTCTTTTAAAAAAAATAAATCCTTCTGAATTATTATTTTTTATTCAGAAAAAATTAATAGAAAGAGAGCCTTACTACTCCAGGGCTGATTTTACATTGGATGTTAAAAATTTAAATGAAAATTCTCTTTCAAATCTTCTTAATAAAGAATAATCTGAACAAAAATGTTATTCAAGTTTCTAAACATATAATATCAAATGCATAAAGGATTTTTGAAAACTGCAACTTTGTTTGGCGTATTCTCTGTTTCCCTTGGGGCTTTTGCCGCTCATTCATTGAAACAAACTATTTCAGATTATGCCGTAAGCATTTTTGAAACCGCAGTGCGGTATCAGTTTTACCATGTCTTAGCCTTACTGGCTTGTGGTATTTTATATAAGGAATTTCAAAATAACTTTATAAGCTGGGCAGGTAGATTATTTATTACAGGAATTATTTTATTCAGTGGTTCACTTTATATTCTCACTTTTATTAAGGCGGCTGTAATTCCTGGCTACGGCTGGGTAGGCGCCATTACACCAATAGGAGGATTGTGTTTTATTGCCGGCTGGATTTGTTTATTTCTTGGAATGTTTAAAAAAAGGATTCCATAATATTTGTTACCATAGATTTTTAAAATTTTCAACTTTCAACTTCTGACACGATAAACTTCGGGAACAATTAAACAATTAAAGCATTTAACCATTTCTCTATCTTTGCAATTAAATGGCGACGAGCAAAAAGATTAAAAAAAATAAAGCGGCAGACCCTAAAAAAATGAGCGCCGATATTGAAGAGAAGATTGAGGTAAAAAAATTACTTAAGGATGAGCGTTCTCACAAGATTGCCGGTACTGTACTTATACTTATAGCGTTTCTTCTTTTCGTATCATTTACTTCCTATTTATTTACATGGCAGGAAGATCAGTCTAAAGTTTTCAAAGGTGCAAAAATTTTACTGCCGAGTCATGCTGAATCAATGGCAAACTTGCTGGGAACTGCAGGTGCTTATTTTTCGGATCTTTTTTTCAGGTCTGGTTTTGGTATTGCTTCTTATTTATTTTGTACTTTCTTTTTTGTAACGGGTATAAACTTGTTTTCACCAAGAAAAATATTTTCGATAAGCCGCAATATTCGTTACGTAATTGTAGGTCTTTTAATAATAAGTGTTTCCGCTTCCTTTCTTACGAAGGGACATCCGTTTCCATGGGGTGGGGCAGTGGGTGATATGGAAAGTCAATGGCTGCAGCAGGTAATTGGGAAAGTGGGTACCGCGGCACTTTTATTAGTAGCAGTTCTTAGTTACATTATCTGGCGATTCAATCCATCTTTCAATTTTCAGAATAAAAAATTACTTCATGATGCAGAAACGAATAATGAAACATTTTCACAAACGGAATTTGCCAGTACCGGTACAAGTGAGACTTTAAATGGAAATCTTGTACCGTTAATGAATATTCCTCAAAAGGAAAATAACGGAGTAAACTATGATTTACAAATTATTGAAAAACCGGATGAGCCTGTTATTGAAGCGGCTGCTAAAAACATATATCATCCTGAAGAAAAAACTAAAATTCCTGTTACGAATAATTTACAGGGCAATGATCTTACACTCGAAGTAAAATCAATTCCTGTTGTTGAAAGAGAGAGGGATGTAGCCTTAAAACCAAAGCCACAGCAACCTTACGATCCTATACTTGACCTTAGGAATTATAAATTTCCAACGATTGATTTGTTGGAAACCCATGGAAGTGAAAAAATAATTCAGGATGCAACTGAACTGGAGACCAACAAAAATCAAATTATCAACACACTGAAAAATTATGATATTGAGATCCAAAAAATATATGCAACAGTAGGTCCTACAGTTACCTTGTATGAAATAGTTCCTGCGCCTGGTGTGCGCATTTCACGAATAAAAAATCTTGAAGATGATATTGCGCTAAGTCTTGCTGCTCTTGGTATTCGCATTATTGCGCCTATCCCGGGGAAAGGTACCATTGGTATTGAAGTACCTAATGTAAAGAAGACGGTAGTGAGCATGAGAACCTTATTAAACTCCGATAAGTTTCAAAATAATAATTTTTCATTGCCCATAGCAATTGGAAAAAAAATCGACAATGAAAATTTCATTGTTGACCTTACCACTATGCCTCATTTATTGATGGCAGGCGCAACAGGCCAGGGCAAATCAGTTGGGTTAAATGCAATTCTTGTTTCTCTTCTTTACAAGAAGCATCCTTCACAATTAAAACTTGTGTTGATTGATCCAAAAAAAGTAGAATTGAGTATTTACAGTAAAATACAAAAGCATTTTTTAGCAAAACTTCCAGGCGAAGAAGATGCTATTATTACCGACACTAAAAAGGTAATTCATACACTTAACGCATTGTGCACATTAATGGATATACGGTATGATCTTTTAAAGGAAGCAGGCACACGAAATATAAGAGAGTACAATGAAAAATTTACTGCCAGAAAATTAAATCCGGAAAAGGGACACGAATACTTACCGTTTATTGTTTTAGTTATTGATGAATTTGCTGATCTTATTATGACTGCGGGAAAAGAGGTTGAAATGCCTATCGCACGCCTGGCACAGCTTGCAAGAGCAGTGGGTATTCATTTGATCATAGCGACACAACGTCCTTCAGTTAATATTATAACAGGTACAATTAAAGCAAACTTTCCGGCACGAATTGCGTTTAAGGTTAGCAGTAAGATTGACAGCCGTACTATACTTGATGTAGGTGGCGCTGAGCAATTGATAGGAAAAGGAGATATGCTCATAAGTTATAATGGTGAGCTTACACGCCTTCAATGCCCGTTTGTTGATACGCCTGAAGTGGATAAGATCACAGATTTTATCGGTGACCAGCAAGGTTACCCGGAAGCCTTTAAGTTACCCGAGTATGTAGATGAAAAAGAATTTGAAAATAAAGAATTTGATGTGAACGACAGGGATGCGCTTTTTGAAGATGCGGCCAGGCTTATTGTTCAAAGCCAGAGTGGAAGTACTTCTTTATTACAACGCCGAATGAAGCTTGGATATAATCGTGCAGGAAGATTAATGGATCAGTTGGAAGCTGCTGGTGTCGTAGGCCCTAACCAGGGAAGCAAAGTACGAGATGTTCTTATTAAAACTGATGCTGAATTGCAGCAATATCTTGACAGAGATTAGTTACCTAACGTTTTAGGATAAACGCAAATCTAATCCATTTTAAAAACTTGTATTTCTTAAACATACTGAAATGAATTGGTGTTTTTTTTGATAAAATTTTATGTAGTTAAGTAATATTTATTATATAAACCTGCGTGTGGAAACCCTTTACCAATATAGTTTTAATTGTTACGTGTTATAATCATTATAAGGCTACCTTACAGGAAACAGTTCTTTTGACAATAATGAAATCTTTCCCCCGTGGATATTTTTACCGGGACAAAGAATCTCCTTTGTCTCCATCCATGATATTAGCTTTGAAAAAAGCCTGCGCCAGCCAAAAAAGAAGAGAACCATTTGGGCCGATAGATATAAAATCATTGTATCCTCTTATTGAACGTGGCCTTATCAGTCTTACCTATTATGACATTAAAGGTGAACCAAAAGTTTCCTGGTCTGTAACAAGAAAGGGGATGCGTAAACTGATTACGCTTGGATCAGGAAAGTCGTGCAAATAATTCTGCTGACAACAAATATTGAGAACTGAAAATCATCAATTCAAATTTTTTTATTATTCTATCTTCGTTATTAAATGTCGAAGTATTTAATAGCAGGGCTTGGTAATCCCGGAACTGAATATGCACACACAAGGCACAATATTGGTTTCGATGTTGTAAGCGCTTTCGTTTTGAAACATGGCGGATTTTTTAAAACAGGTAGACTTGCGGAAGTATCGGAAATAAAATATAAAAGTAAAATCTTCGTTTGTATTAAGCCCACAACATTTGTGAACCTTAGTGGACGGGCAATAAAATACTGGTTAGATAAAGAAAACATCGATATTGAAAATTCACTTACTATTGTTGACGAGCTTGCGCTTCCACTAAACAAGCTGAGATTGCGTAAGAGCGGTAGTGATGCAGGTCATAACGGGCTTAGGGATATTCAAAATATTTTGGGAACTGATGCTTATCCGAAACTTCGGTTTGGTATAGGTAATAATTTTCCAAAAGGAATGCAGGTTGAATTTGTTTTAAGCCCCTGGTTTAATGAAGAAGTTCCTCTGGTAAGACTTAAAATTGAAAAATGTATTGAAGTAATTGAAAATTTTGCTGCTATTGGAATAGACAGAACAATGAACACCATTAATAATTTTATTTTTGATTCCGAATCTGCGAATTAGATAAATTCTTTTTTCAATTTGTTTTGTATATTTTCGCCCTTCAAAACCTTTGGCACCCAAATAATAAATCTGGCTTAAATATGAAAATTTTTTGTATCGGACGTAATTATGCAGATCATGCAAAGGAGATGGGTAGTGAGTTGCCGGATGAGCCGGTAATTTTTATGAAACCCAAAAGTGCTCTTGTTCAAAATCATACTCCATTTTATTATCCTGAATTTACAAATGAACTGCATTATGAATGTGAGCTCGTGGTGCGCATCAGCAAGAATGGAAAATACATCCAGGAAAAGCATGCTCCAAATTATTATAATGCCATTAGCGTTGGGATTGATTTTACAGCGAGAGATATCCAGAATCAATTAAAGGAGAAAGGTCTTCCCTGGGAAAAAGCAAAGTCTTTTGATAACTCCGCCGCCGTTGGCACTTTTATAGATATAACCCCGGCTATTAATAAAAAGAATATTAATTTTTCATTTGCAAAAAATGGCGAAGTTGTGCAAAATGGAAATTCATCGAATATGATATTTTCAATCGATACTATTATTTCAAATATTTCCAATTACTTTTCTATTAATATTGGAGACCTCATTTTTACGGGTACCCCGGCTGGTGTGGGCGAATGTATGGTTGGCGATTCACTGCAGGCTTATCTTGAAAAAGATTGCCTTCTTACCCTTGAAGTAAAATAAGTGGAACGATTAAGTAAGATGATTCTTTTATATCATTTTCCAAAATTTCTGTAGTTACACTATCCTAAAGGCATAGTTTTTGAATCTCAATTCAATGGAACTATGCAAAAGGTAATTTATACTATTGGCCATTTCACAAAAACCTTAGATGAATTTATCACGTTGTTACAAACCTTTTCTATACAAATGCTGGTCGATGTAAGAAGCTATCCGGGATCACGACGGTATCCGTATTTCAATAAAGAAAATATTTTAAAGGTATTGCCTGCCAGGGATATTTTTTATTTGCACATTCCATATTTAGGGGGAAAAAGAAAAACTTCATGTCAATCAAAAAATACTGCATGGAAAAATGAAGCCTTTCGTGGGTATGCCGATTATATGGAAACTGATGAATTTAAAAAAGGGATTGATGAACTTACACAAACTGGTACAAACTATCGAACCGCTTTTATGTGTTCAGAAGCGGTGTGGTGGCGGTGCCATCGTTCAATGATTGCTGATTATCTCAAAGCAGGGGGGTGGGGAGTATATACATTTTAAATAATAAAAAAGCTGATCAGCATCCATATACTGCCGCTGCTCAAATTGTTGATGGCAGTCTTTCTTATGCTTCAACACAACGAAGCATATTTTAATATTTTCGTTAGCAAAAAAATTCCCTCCCGAGGAATCGGGAGGGATCTCTTTAACCCTTAAAACAATCAACATTTCTGTTGACTTTGTTTACAATTCTATTTACGTATTCAAATAATCTTTGGATTTAAAAGAGAAATAACTTTATTGTATAAGTAAAAAAATATTTCTTTGGATCGCTTTTGGAAAGTTTGTGATATTTTAACCGGGGAAATAAATTTATGACAATGCAAGATCAAGTACCTGCTGCATAGTTTTTACGTAGCTTACCTTAAGACCCTTTATAAAGTTTGGATTTATTTCGTTTACATCTCTTTCATTTTGCACACACATAATTATTTCTTTTAAACCGGCTCTTTTCGCAGCAAGCACCTTTTCTTTAATTCCTCCTACCGGTAATACCTGTCCTCTCAGGGTAATTTCGCCTGTCATAGCCAGGTAAGGCTTTACTTTGCGCCCGGTAAATGATGAGGCAAGCGCAGTCATCATAGTTATACCGGCACTTGGGCCATCCTTCGGCACAGCTCCTTCCGGAACATGTACATGTACATTTTTTTTACTAAAGGTCTCAGGATCTATACCATATTTTTTTGCATTTGCCTGCAGATACGTCATAGCCGTTGTAGCACTTTCTTTCATTACATTTCCAAGATTTCCGGTAAGTTTCAACTCCCCTTTACCATTATCACTGGTAGTCGTTTCTATAAAAAGAATATCTCCTCCAACGTATGTCCAGGCAAGGCCTACAGCTACCCCGGCCATACTTGAGGTTTTATACATTTCATTATTGTACTTCGATTTACCCAAAATCTTTTCAATATCTCCAAGGCTTATGGTAGGTTTAAGCTTCCCTTTTTCAGCAAAAGTTCTGGCAAGATTACGCATCACACTTGCAAGTTGCCTGTCTAATTCACGTACACCGCTTTCTCTTGTAAAGTCAGATATAATTTTTTCAATAACTGTATCACTTATTTTAAACGGAACATCTTTTAATCCATGCGCATCTTTTTGCTTAGGGATAAGGTGACGCTTCGCAATTTGTATTTTTTCTTCAACAGCATAGCCGCTCAGGTCAATAATTTCCAGCCGGTCACGTAATGCAGGTTGAATGTTTTGAAGATTATTAGCCGTAGCTATAAATAATACCTTGCTGAGATCGTATTCCATCTCAAGGTAGTTATCATAGAAATTATTATTTTGCTCCGGGTCAAGAACTTCAAGCAGCGCAGAAGAAGGATCACCACGAAAATCGGTTCCTACTTTATCAATTTCATCCAGTATCATTACCGGGTTAGAGGATTTTATTTTCCTGATAGATTGCAAAATTCTTCCTGGCATAGCCCCAATATAAGTTTTGCGATGGCCGCGTATTTCGCTTTCATCATGAAGGCCGCCCAGGCTTACTCGTACATACTTCCTGTTAATTGCATTGGCGATGCTTTTACCCAAAGAAGTTTTTCCAATTCCCGGAGGTCCAACAAAACAAAGAATCGGGCTTTTCATATCACCCTTTAGCTTAAGCACAGCAAGGTATTCAAGAATTCTTTGTTTTATTTTTTCCATTCCGTAATGATCATGGTCCAATATTTTTTTTGCCTTCTTAAAATCATATTGATCTTTAGTATAATCTTCCCAGGGAAGATCAAGCATTAGATCAAGGTGATTGTAAATAATTGAATAATCTGGTGTTGAAGGATGCATTCTTTCAAGCTTCTCAATTCCTTTATTAAACATCTCCTTCGCAGTTGCCGGCCATTTTTTTGCATCAGCTTTTTTCTGCATCTCTTTAATTTCAGCAATATTGTCTCCGCCTAATTCTTCTTTAATTGCTTTAAGCTGCTGTTGCAAAAAATAATCTTTTTGCTGCTTATCAAGCTCTGCACGGGTTTTATTGGTTACTTTATTTTTTAACTCCGCATATTGTAATTCTGTTTGCAAAAGATTCATCAACACTTCGGCTCTTGCTTTAATATTATGAATCTCAAGCAGCTTTTGTTTTTCAACGATTGTACTGTTTAAATTACTGCTTACAAAATGTATTAAGAAGGAAGGGTTTTCTATGTTTCTTAAAATTATAGATGCCTCTGATGGGAGATTTGGAGAAAGCTGGATTATTTGTCCCGCGAGTTCTTTAATGGAAGAAACCATTGCATCAAAATCATTATCATTTTTAAGTTCTTCTTCTACAAGTACGGTTACTTTAGCTTTAAAATAAGGATCTTCAGTGGTGATCTCATCAATCTTAAATCTTTTTTTCCCCTGGATAATTACAGTAGTGCCTCCATCAGGCATTTTTATAAGCTTAATTATTTTGGCCACAGTACCAATATCTACCAGGTCACTCACCGTGGGTTCTTCCACCAAACTGTCTTTTTGCGATACCACACCTATCAATTTGTCAGCCTTATAAGCATCACCTACGGCTTTAATACTTTTGTCTCTGCCTACAGTTATGGGTATTACCACACCAGGAAAAAGGACAGTATTTCTTAGAGGAAGTAAAGGTAATTCAGCAGGGATGGGCTGGTCATCATTGTTTTCACTTCCGTCTTCACTTAAAGGAATTATAGGCATAAACTCCATTTCATCTTCCGAGCCACTTAAAAAATAATCTTTGTACATAAATTTTTATCAATTGTCAATCTGTCAATACTCTATCAAAGAAACGAAGTTTTCAAAGAAAAGGTATATGTTTCAACATTAATGCCACGAAAAAACCCTATTCACATATTATTGTTATACAATGATTTGGGCTGGCATCTGTATTTCTGTTATCGGCGACAGTACCGGCTTTGCACTTCAATCTTTTGCCTGAAAAAATATTATGTCCTGGTGAGCTTTTATGGCAAAAGGATTTACATTTCAATCCGGCAGCCCTTCAATCTACAATTCTTTTTTGATCGATGAAGTCAGTAACTCAATAGCGAATATGTAATTGAGTTTACCCGAATGTATCTTTCTCCAAAAGTCGCAATAGCTGTCAGTTGGTTGAGGGTTTAAAAATCTATTTTTGCAACATGGATATTACATACAATGATGAAGAGCTTTCTATTTTTAAAAAAATTGCGGAAGCGGGAGAACAAATGAATATACCTGTGTATGTAATAGGGGGTTTTGTCAGAGATAAAATATTGAAGAGGCCAACTAAAGATGCAGATATCGTTTGCCTTGGTGATGGCATAGAGTTAGCAAAAAAAACAGCACAGTATTTTCATCCTGCACCGGAAGTAAATATTTTTAAAAACTTTGGCACCGCCCAAATAAAAATATATTTAAAACAAATGGTTAATACTCCACGTCCGTCTCCTTCGGAGAGGGAGTTGGGCCTGCCTGCCGGTAGGCAGGGTGAGACTTTCGAAATTGAATTTGTAGGTGCCCGTACAGAAAGCTATTCTTATGAGAGCCGTAAACCGGAAGTTAAGCCCGGAAGTCTTGAAGAGGATAGGATGCGACGGGATTTTACAATAAACACACTTGCTATCAGCCTTAATAAAAATGATTTCGGAAGATTATTAGATCCTTTAAATGGAAGGGCAGATATTGAAAACAAGATTATCAAAACACCTCTTCCACCCGATCACACATTTAGTGATGACCCGCTGCGAATGATGAGAGCGATAAGGTTTGCAACACAACTGCAGTTCAATATTATTCCTGAAACTTTTGAAGCTATAAAGACAAACGCTCAAAGAATTAAAATTATAAGTGCCGAGCGAATTGGTGATGAGCTTAATAAAATTATTTTAACTGAAAAGCCTTCTGTTGGTTTTGACCTCTTATATAAAACCGGGTTGCTAAAAATTATTTTCCCCCAAATGGTTGCACTTGCTGGTGCTGAGTACATTGATGGTAAAGGTCATAAAGATAATTTTTATCACACCCTGCAGGTACTTGATAATATTGTGCCCAATACAAATGACCTGTGGCTGAGGTGGGCTGCAGTTTTACATGATATTGCAAAGCCGGTTACAAAAAAATTTGAAGAAGGTCATGGCTGGACGTTTCATGGTCATGAAGTAATAGGAGGAAGAATGGTTCCAAAAATATTTACGCAATTGAAGTTACCCCTTAATGAAAAAATGAAATTTGTAAAAAAAATAGTAGAACTGCATTTACGGCCCATTAGCCTTACAAAAGAAAATATAACGGACTCGGCTATACGCAGACTTCTTTTTGATGCGGGGGATGATATTGATGCTTTGATGACTTTATGCAAAGCAGATATTACCTCAAAAAATAAGCAGAAGGTTCAGCAGTATTTATCCAATTTTAAAATGGTTGAAAAACGATTGAAAGAAGTAGAAGAATCCGATCATCTTCGTAATTGGCAACCGCCTATTACCGGCGAAATAATCATGAACGAGTTTGGCCTTCCGCCGTCGAGAATTGTTGGAGAGATAAAGAATGCAGTTCGGGAAGCAATGCTGGATGGGTTAATACCAAATGAATACAATGCTGCTTTTGCTTTTATGATTAAAATAGCAAATGAGCTGGGTATTTCAAAAAAGATTAATACTTAAATTTTCTCATTCGGTTTGAATATTTTAATTCATTAGTAAGCCTTAATTTCGTGATATGGCAATATTAAAATTCAGGGTTTACTGGGAAGATGATGACAGTGTGTACAGGGATGTTGCAATTAAGCATGTGC
>JBDTYU010000011.1:0-4599 GCA_040005535.1 Ginsengibacter sp.
TTTCTTCAATTTCATTTTCTGAATATTTTAAATTGCGTAATGCCTGTGGCACACTTTGGTTAATAATTTTAAAATAACCACCGCCACTTAACTTTTTAAATTTCACCAAAGCAAAATCCGGCTCAACGCCTGTAGTATCACAATCCATAACAAGGCCAATAGTTCCGGTAGGTGCAATAACCGTTGTTTGCGCATTTCTATAGCCATATTTTTCACCCATCATCACTGCATCATCCCATGCTTTTGTTGCGGCTTTCAATAAATAATCCGGACAATATTTTGCATTAATGCCCTGCGGTTTTATTTCTATTCCTTCATAGGCATCCATAGCATCATAGGCAGCAGCACGATGGTTGCGCATTACACGCAACATATGATGTTTATTTTCTTCATACCTTTTGAAAGCGCCTAAATGTGCAGCAAACTCTGCTGATGTTTTATAAGCAGTGCCGGTCATGATTGCGGTGATAGCGCCTGCAATGCCGCGTGCTTTATCGCTATCATAAGCAATGCCACTTACCATTAGCATGCTTCCCAGGTTGGCAAAGCCAAGGCCCAATGTCCTGTAATCGTAACTAAGTTGTGCAACTTCTTTACTTGGGAATTGTGCCATCAACACAGAAATTTCAAGTACTGTTGTCCACAGCCGAACGGTATATTCAAAACCTGAAACATCAAAAGAATTATCACTTTCATTAAAAAACCTGCGAAGATTTACAGATGCAAGATTGCATGCAGTGTTATCTAAAAACATATACTCACTGCAAGGGTTACTCGCTCTTATAGGGCCACCTTCCGGGCAAGTATGCCACTCGTTGATGGTTGTGTTGTATTGTGTTCCGGGATCAGCACATCGCCAGGCAGCATAATTAATATCATCCCATAATTTTTTTGCTTTTATTTTTTTCATGGTGCGGCCATCGCTTCTTGCTTTCAGTTCCCAATCACCATCCGCTTCGAGGGCATGAAAAAATTCATTGGGTATGCGTACAGAATTGTTACTGTTTTGTCCACTCACTGTTTTATATGCTTCGCCTTCATAATCGTTTGGATAGCCTGCATCAATTAATGCAGCAACTTTTTTTTCTTCCCCAACTTTCCAGTTTACAAAAGTTTCAATTTCCGGATGGTCGAGATCGAGGCAAACCATTTTTGCAGCACGTCTTGTTGTGCCACCACTTTTTATAGCGCCTGCTGCCCTGTCTCCAATTTTTAAGAAACTCATCAACCCGCTGGAGGTGCCACCGCCACTAAGTTTTTCACCTTCGCCACGTATACTGCTGAAGTTAGTTCCAACACCACTTCCATATTTAAAAATTCTTGCTTCACGTACCCACAGGTCCATGATGCCACCTTCGTTTACCAGGTCATCTTCAACACTTAATATAAAACATGCATGTGGCTGCGGACGCTCATAAGCTGATGTTGATTTTTTTAATTGGCCATCATTTGCATCCACAAAATAATGTCCTTGTGGTTTGCCGGTAATGCCATACACTTCGTTAAGACCTGTATTAAACCACTGAGGTGAGTTGGGCACGCAGGACTGATTCAAAATTCCGAATATAAGCTCTTCATAGAAAACCTGTGCATCTTGTTTTGTTGCAAAATAATTATTGCGCTCACCCCACACACGCCAGCAATGAGCCATACGATGCGCTACCTGTTTAACCGAAGTTTCTCTTCCTGTGGTTCCATCATGTTGCGGCACACCGGCTTTACGAAAATATTTTTGTGCTAAGATGTCTGTAGCAATCTGGCTCCATTGTTTAGGCACTTCTACATTATCCATTTGAAACACAATTTCACCGGTTGTATTTTTGATTACCGACGTGCGGTAATCATACTCAAACATATCGAATGGAGAAACACTTTCTTTAGTAGAATGGCGTTGAAAAACGAGGCCTTTAGGAGACAGGTTGTTAGTTGACATTGGGCTAATATTATTTTTAGGTTAATAATTACTTTCAGAGATGAAGGACAACGAAAATATTTTTTCTCATGGATAAAACATATTCTAAATTTTGCACAGTCTGTGGAAAAGAAGTGTGTATAAATTGGTAAGCCATACGCACGTTGGGTTTAAAATTTTTTGCACATTTTTATTCAAATAATTTTTTGCATTAGAATAATTTTTCATTATTAAAATAATAATCAGTCTAAGCAATGAGAGCAATTATTCAACGGGTTTCGCAGGCATCAGTAACTATTGATTCAATAACAGCAAGCACAATACAGAAAGGGTTGCTCATATTGATTGGGATTGAAGATGCGGATAATGATGAAGATATACAATGGCTTAGTAGTAAAGTCGTGAACCTCCGTATTTTTGACGATGAAAATAATGCCGATAGCTATCGACAACCTAATATTTCTGTAAAAGATATTGACGGTGATATTTTAGTAGTAAGTCAATTTACTTTGCATGCTTCAACAAAAAAAGGAAACCGCCCTTCATACTTAAAAGCAAGCAAGGCAGAAATAGCCATACCACTCTATGAAAAGTTTGTAATACAGTTATCAAAAGATTTGGGTAAAGCGATACATACCGGTGAGTTTGGTGCAGATATGAAAGTGGAATTAATTAATGATGGGCCGGTAACGATTTGGATTGACACGAAGAAAAGAGAATAATTTAGTACACTAACTTTAATAATACGAATTTTTTTGCACGAATTACATGAATTAAGACTGAATCATGACTGATATGATTTTAAAAGAAGAATCTTATGAATTGATTGGAATTTGCATGGAAGTTCATTCGGAATTAGGAATGGGTTTCAGAGAGATTGTTTACAAAGATGCTCTTGAATATGAATTTAAAACAAGAGGAATTAAATATATAAGAGAGAAGCAATATAAGATACAATATAAAAATATAATTCTTCCTCATGCTTATAATGCAGATTTCATAGTTTATGATTTAATAATTCTTGAAGTAAAATCTACTTCAATAATTATAAATAGGTTTGTTAAACAAACTATCAATTATTTAAAAGCATCCGGATTGCAATTAGGTATTATAGCCAACTTTGGTGAAAAATCATTTGTATCAAAAAGAGTTGTATTTTAAACAATTCGTGTAATTCGTGCAAAAAAATTCGTGTCTTTATTAAAATAAATTCGTGTAATAAAAAATCTATGGATATAACAATTAAAGAAGCCCAAACCAAAATTGACCAATGGGTTAAATCTGTTGGCATAAAATATTTCAGCCCCCTTACCAACCTTGGAATTTTAATGGAGGAAGTTGGTGAACTCTCCAGGTTGATTGTAAGAATTTATGGAGAACAATCATTTAAAGAAACAGATAAAAATAAAAAGCTTAGCGATGAAATGAGTGATGTACTTTGGGTCTTAATATGCCTTGCCAATCAAACCGGCGTTGACCTTACTGAAGCTTTACAAAAAAATTTTGAAAAGAAAAGTTTGAGAGATGCAGAAAGGCATAAAGGGAATGAGAAGTTGAGGTGATATATAAGTCAATGATTAAAGAGTTTGGCTCCTAATGCAAAAGCTCCTGCTATTAAAGTTGCAAGTGTTGCAAGCAATCCCCAAAGTTGTCCCGGTTTTAAAGAATTTATTAACTCCCCAATTGTTAATTCAGAGGCATTTAATTTCGGAGATTTCTTTTCAATACTTTTAGTGGTGTTTACTTGATATTCTTCAACTTTTTTTCTCCAACTTGAGAGAACGCCATTAAACTCAGTAGTGGTAAGGGATGAGGCTTCTGCTTTTACATACATTACATACCAGTCGTTACCTTTTTCCAATAAGCCTTCGGTTTTTATTCCTTCTTCAACAATGAGCATTAATGGAAGCCCTTTTGAATAAGCAATGGCTGCTTCAATTTGATTCCACGGTGTAGGATATTTTAAATTTTGTAATTGTGCTTCTTTAGTTCCGCCTCGTTTTTCCGAACCCATAGACAAAAATGTTCTTTCGAGCGCTATAACTATAGTTCCGAAACATTCATTCATTAATTCTTTAACTGCAACTAAAGGCGCATCCGAGCTAAATTTATTTCGACCAACAGTATTTGGTATCAAACCTTCGCTTCTCAAGCGATCTTCAATGGCACATACAAATGTTTCTTGATTTTGATTAGCTGTTCCACCTACGCTTAGAAACACATTTATATTGTTCATTGAAAATGAATTTTAAACTCTTAAACCTGATTATTTGAATAGATTCTGAAATTTTTAATCTTTTCAAATATAATTATTTAAAATTTTTAAAAGAATTTTCATCGCTGCCAGAAGATACAACGATGATGCTATGAAAACAAATGATGGTAACATAATTCTTTCTTACACTTTCAACAAAATTTAGTCTTGTTATATTTGCCTCTTATGGCGAATGAATCAAATAATTTTGCAGAGATAATTGCGCATTGTAAAGAGTATGGTTACATTTTTCCTTCCAGTGAAATTTATGATGGCTTAAGCGCTGTATATGATTACGGGCAAAATGGTGCACAGCTAAAAAAGAATATCCGTGATTACTGGTGGAAGAGTATGACCCAGCTGCATGAAAATATTGTGGGCATAGACGCAGCAATATTTATGCATCCCCTAACGTGGAAAGCAAGCGGGCACA
>JBDTYU010000012.1:0-9225 GCA_040005535.1 Ginsengibacter sp.
ATTATATATCCCAGATTGAAATGATTGATCAAAACCCAATCGGTAAATCTTCACGGAGCAACCCGGTTACTTATATAAAAGCTTATGATGAAATAAGGGAACTCTATAGCAAACAACCATTGAGTAAAATGCGTGGTTATTTGCCCAAGCATTTTTCTTTCAATGTTGATGGAGGGCGTTGTGATGCATGCAAAGGCGAGGGCGAACAGGTAGTTGAAATGCAGTTCCTTGCAGATGTTCATTTAACATGTGATGTATGTGGAGGAAAAAGATTCAAACAGGAAGTGCTTGAAGTTAATTACCAGGAAAAAAATATTTATGATGTACTTGAAATGAGTGTTGATGAAGCAATTGAATTTTTTGGCAGAGAAAAATCAGGGAATAAAAAAAGTGAGGCAACTGGTATGGATGTTGCCAAAAAAATTCAACCATTGAGTGATGTGGGTTTAGGATATATTAAATTAGGACAGTCTTCAGATACTCTTAGTGGCGGCGAAGCTCAACGCGTAAAACTGGCTTCATTCCTGGGTAAAGGTAAAGGTCAGGGAAACCTTCTTTTTATTTTTGATGAACCTACAACTGGTCTTCATTTCCATGATATAAAAAAATTACTTTCTTCTTTTAATGCACTCATTGAGCAAGGTCATTCTATTCTCGTGATAGAACATAATATGGATGTTATAAAATCTGCCGACTGGATAATTGACCTCGGCCCTGAAGCGGGTGATGGTGGTGGAAATTTAGTTTATGCCGGCATTCCATCTGGTTTAAAAAAAGTAAAAGAAAGCTATACAGGGAAATATATGGCCTCCCCAACCTTTCCAGGGGAGGGTCTTTAAAAAATCCTGGTGCCATTCATATATTATTATATGCCCGAAGCTTTATATCGATAATCAGCAATCGTTACCATTTAAAATGAGTGAATTCGTTAAGTGTTGCAAAGCGCCTTCCCTGGAGGGGGGTTAAGGAGGCTATCGTAACCTGTTACTATCTTTTATAAGCTTAGAGTCGTTGTAAATTCCTCTTGCTGCCAAAATTAAAAATACAATTATTAGGATATGTAATACAGACCAAAGGCCAAAGTTTCCGGTAGAAAATTTAGCCATTTGTTTTATGTAAAGAAAAATAACCAGGCATTCTAAAAGAATAGCAACAATAACTATCCGGGATTGAATACTCCGGTGTTTGTACAAAAAAATATTTATAATTATTCCGGTACCAATTGCGCTGGTAAGAATGAGTATAAAAAAATTATCTGATGCGATCATTGAATGATAACTATTATCTGTAATTAATGTACCACTGTAAAATGAAAATTTCAATGTAAGAAAAACAGCAATGGCTGTTAGGATCATCCAAATAGTTTGTACTCGTTGTATCATAATAATCTTATTTTATTCAGTATAAAATTTTTGTGAATATTCTTTTGCAGTTTTTATAGAATCAATTAAAAGAGCAGAGTTATTAAAAGCAAATACAAAAATATCTCTTAGAGCGTCTGTCTCATATTCATGAGCTATCCTGTTTCTGATCTTTCTAATTTCCATAAAATCATCTGCATTGATAATTATACTTTTCTTTTCCGCCTGCAAAAGCCTGTCTCTAACAGTGCCGGGT
Organism: Ginsengibacter sp.; assembly: GCA_040005535.1. Taxonomy (GTDB): domain Bacteria; phylum Bacteroidota; class Bacteroidia; order Chitinophagales; family Chitinophagaceae; genus Ginsengibacter. The sequence continues at coordinate 1,618 of JBDTYU010000012.1, forward strand.
GTAGTTCCCTCAATTTCATCTATTGTTTTTAAAATTTTCTGTATCAACAGATCACTTACTCTTGCAAACCTGCTTGTCAGCGCTTCCAGTTCTACTAACTGCTCTTCTGTAAAGGTTTCATTAAAAATAAAATCCTTACACCGGTTTAGTGAGCTAACTAAATGGTTTGTTGCTTCGTCAGATTGTTTAAAATTTTCTTTTAAATATTGTAGTTCAGGTTTCACAAGCTTTGTAAGTAAGGTTCTATCATTTTTACAAATACATCATTAAAATCTTTCTTTACAACAAGGTCTATTTTCTGTTCTTCTATTTCTTTAAAAATGCCAGTTGTTATTTTTAATTTTTCATTGAAGCCTATTTTATTTGAAATTATCAGCACATCAATATCGCCACCTTTTGCTTTATCATTAACTCTCGATCCGAATAAATAAATTTTCGCATCGGTATCAAATGATAAGATGTTTTTTTTTATTGTTGATATTTCTTTTTCAGTTAACCTCATTAAAATTAAAAGCGTTCATCGATTGTAATAGTTTTTTATTATAGTTCAGGATACAATGGAAATTTATTCATTAACTCTTTCACTTCACTTTTTACAGTAGTAACAATTTTTTCATCATCAAGATTCATCAAAACTTTATCGACTAAATCCACCACTTCCTGCATATCACTTTCCTTCATTCCTCTTGTAGTAATTGCGGGCACGCCTACCCGTATACCCGATGTTACAAATGGACTTTTATCATCAAATGGAACGGCATTTTTATTGAGCGTGATGCCTGCTTTATCAAGTTTTTCCTGTGCTTTTTTTCCTGTGATGTTTTTATTTCGAAGATCAATAAGCATTAAATGATTATCTGTTCCGTTGCTTATTAAATCATAACCTTTTGCATTAAATGCTTTTGCCATTGCCTGCGCATTTCGCTGTATTTGTTTTGCATACTCAGTAAATTCATCAGTTAATATTTCACCGAAAGCAATTGCTTTTGCTGCAATTACATGCTCAAGGGGGCCGCCCTGTGTTCCCGGAAAAACGCCCATGTCAAGCAGGTGACTCATCATTCTTATATTTCCCTTATTATCTTTTAGCTTAAAAGGATTTTCAAAATCTTTCTTCATTAGTATAAGACCACCACGCGGACCACGTAAGGTTTTATGAGTGGTCGATGTTACAAAATGACAATGGTCAAAAGGTGACTTCATTAATCCTTTTGCAATAAGACCGGCAGGATGTGCCATATCGCAATATACAAATGCATTTATTTCGTCGGCAACTTTTCTTATGCGTTCATACTCCCAGTCACGGCTATACGCAGATGCGCCGCAGATAATAAGTTTAGGTTTTTCTTTTTTAGCTTTTTGTTCCAGCATTTCGTAATCAACCAGCCCGGTTTCTTTTACTACACCATAAAAATGAGCTTCATATAATTTACCGGAAAAATTTACAGGAGAGCCATGTGTAAGGTGGCCACCCATACTAAGATCGAGTCCTAAAATTTTATCGCCCGGCTTAAGTATAGCCAGCATAAGAGCAGCGTTGGCCTGTGCCCCGCTGTGGGGTTGTACGTTGGCATAGTCACAGTTAAATATTTTTTTAAGACGATCTATAGCAAGTTGTTCTGCTTCATCTACAAATTCGCATCCGCCATAATATCTTTTTCCAGGATAACCCTCTGCATATTTATTGGTAAGTACTGTTCCCATTGCCTCAATTACCTGCAGAGAAGTAAAATTTTCTGAAGCTATCAGCTCAATACCTTCCCGTTGCCTGCTCAACTCTTTATTAATAATATCAAAAACCAAAGTATCTCTTTGCATTAAATTAAGTTTGCGGCAAACGTACAAAAAATGTACGATGTACAATGTTTGATATACGATGTAAAATCTAAATGATTAAGAAATATATAATGATAACATTTATGGTAAAAAGTACAATTTCAACTCATCTATTAAAAAGAAATAATTTCAAAATAACAGCTTCTGTAAAATATTTAGAGACTGCACCTTCCGCCTCGTTTAAAGACTGCGCCTTCCACAGCGTACATCGTACATCAAACATCGTACATAGATGTATCGTACATAAGAAAACATAATTTCTTATATTCACTTCCATTTTGGGGTTAATGAAATATAAAACAGAGAAAAAATGAAGGCGATAATTCCGGTTGCTGGTGCAGGCACAAAATTGCGTCCACATACTTACACACAACCAAAAGCTTTAATTCCTTTAGCAGGTAAAACCATTTTAAGCATCAATGTTGACCAGCTTCATGAGGCTGGTATTAATGAATTTGTATTTATAGTTGGCTATCTCGGGGAAAAAATTCAGGATTATATCAAATCTAAGTACCCTGATCTTATTTGTCATTTTATTTACCAGACAGAACGTAAAGGAACAGCTCATGCCGTTGATCTTGCCAGGAAAATAATTGGAGACGATGAAGTGTTTATTGCTTTGGGAGATACCATTTGTGAGTATGATATTAGTGCAGTGCTATCCTCACCCTCTTCAATGCTGGGTGTAAAAAAAGTTGATGATCCAAGGAATTTTGGTGTAGCAGAAATTAATGACAAGGGTTATATTAATAAGGTTGTTGAAAAACCATCAATTCCAAAATCTAACATGGCGCTTGTGGGTCTTTATAAAATCAAAGACTCAAAAATTCTTTTTAAATGTCTCGATAAAATTATCAGCAATAACATTAAGAGCCATAATGAATTTAATCTTACAGATGCTTTGGAATGTATGATCGAGGGAGGAGAAAAATTTCAGTCTTTCAAAGTTGAAAACTGGTTTGACTGCGGTAAAAAAGAAACCCTGCTTCAATCAAATTCCATATTGCTGGAAAAATTCGGAGGCACTATTGCAGAGTCTAATAAATTCGAAAATACTATTTTCATTCCCCCCGTAAGTATTGCCGAAGGCTGTGATATCAAGAATTCTATTATAGGACCCCATGTTGCAATGGGCGAAAATACCATTGTCCATTATTCCATAGTAAAAGCTTCAATCATTGGATCTTTCTCAAAATTATACGACGTGGTTCTTGATGATTCTCTTATTGGAAGTGATACAGAAATAAGAGGTGAAACACGGTCACTCAATATTGGTGACAATACTGAAATTGATTTAGGCTCTTAAATTATGTTTTCAAATCGCATCACCCAACTTTTTAATATTGAATATCCCATTGTACAGGCAGGAATGGTATGGACCAGCGGATGGCGTTTAGCCAGCGCCGTTAGTAATGCCGGTGGTCTTGGAATGCTGGGTGCCGGCAGTATGAGCCCGGTATTGCTTGAAGAGCACATACAAAAATGCAAAGCTGCTACCAGTAAACCTTTTGGTGTAAATCTTCCTTTACTTTATACTGGTATAGATAAGCAAATTGAAATAATAATTCGTAACAAAATAGAGATAGTTGTAACATCAGCAGGAAACCCTTCAATATTTACAGGACATTTAAAACAACATGGAATTAAAGTGATGCATGTAGTAAGCAGCAGCCGCTTTGCAAAAAAAGCAGAGCTGGCAGGTTGTGATGCATTGATTGCAGAAGGCTTCGAAGCCGGTGGCCATAACGGAAGAGAAGAAACTACAACAATAGTATTGATTCCTCTGGTGTGTGAATCAGTAAAAATTCCCGTAATTGCAACAGGAGGTATTGCTACTGGACGACAAATGCTTGCCTGTATGGTATTAGGTGCAGAGGGGGTACAAGTAGGAAGCCGTTTTGTTGCATCTGCCGAAGCATCATCACACATAAATTTTAAAAATGCAGTGGTACATGCAAAAGAAGGTGATACTATGCTTACTTTAAAAGAACTTACCCCTGTTCGTATGATAAAAAATAATTTTTACAATAAAATCGAAAAGGCGTATGAAGAACATGCAGGCTTGCAACAATTACGGGAACTGCTTGGAAAGGGCAGGGCCAGAAAAGGAATGTTTGAAGGAGATATGAATGAAGGTGAACTTGAGATAGGTGAAGTGAGCGCTCTGATAAATGATATAACGCCCGCTGAAAAAATTATAAACGATATCTGGTTGGAATTCAATGAGGTCTTGAACAAGCCACTGAAATAAAATCTTATATTTGCACGGCTTTAAAAAATATTATCCATTAATCCATTTCAAATGTGTTTCCATAAAGGAAAGGTTGCCTGTAGAACATCTTTTATACCTATATTATTTTCCATTTTCTTTATTCTGTTTCTCAATAACAATATATTCGCACAACAACCCACCGAGACATCTGACTTACCAATTGATCCTAATGCATTAAAAAATGCATCGCCATCTGACCTTCAAAATTATTTAAAGGATAATAATCAGCAACAAAAAAAAGCCGGGGAAGACATTCATAAAAACCTGAGTGACGCGAAAAATAAAAATTTCATCGCAAAAGACAGTACTCAAAGAGATGATTTTAAAAAAAAGGTAAACGACCCGGAAGAGGTGTATGGAAACGATCTTTTTAAAAGCAATCAAATATTGGAATTATCTCAGCTTTCAACTCCACCTCTTGATTATCCAATAGGTGTGGGTGATCATATCGTTGTATCCCTCTGGGGAGGGGCAGATTTCGAAGAGAGTTATGAAGTTGCCCGCGATGGTTCAATCTTCCCTCAGGGGTTAGGTAAGATCACTGTACAAGGTTTAACTTTTGACAATGCCCGCAATATTATTTATGATCGTTTTAAAAGAGTCATCCCACCTTCTACTAATATATCAGTCACATTAGGCCAGCCCCGTAGTATTGTCGTGCAGGCTTCCGGCGAAGTGCAGGATCCGGGGCCAAAGGTTGTTTCCGCATTTACCAATGCGCTAAACATTGTGGCGCTTGCAGGAGGCCTTACTCAGTTTGGGAACATGCGAAATATTCTTATATCCCGCAATGGCAGAATTATCGATTCTATTGATGTGTATAAATATCTAACTTCCGGAGATTTTGGTAAACATCTTTACCTGGAAAATAATGATTTTATAATTGCACCTTTTTATGATAAAAAAGTGCTGGCTTCAGGGCAATTTAAAAGGCCCATGTATTACCAACTAAAGAAAGGAGAAGGCATGCAGGCTCTTTTAAAATATACAGGAGGCTTCACTACAGAATCTTATAAATCCGGGGGTGTAATTATCAGAAATGTAAGTGAAAAACAAACTATAAAAAATGTAAACTTTAATGCGATCGGTTTAAAAGCAAGCGGGGTAATTACTGATGAACAGTTGTACGATGGCGATGTTGTGGTAGTAAGCCCCATTAATTCGGGTTTAAATAACAAAGTAATAATAAAGGGTGAGGTTGCCTATCCCAATGTTTATGAAGTAAGAAAAGGAGACCGGTTATTTGATGTAATCAACAGGGCGGGAGGTATTACCGCAAATTCTTATGTTGACAGGGCTTATGTTTATAAAGGAGCAGGCGATTCAACGAATTTAAAATCCGATAAAATTGATGTAAGTCTTGCTGACTTAAATAAGAATGTAAACAGCAGTTATAATATTCTCATTGAACCCAATGACATTATTGAAGTATTTAACAGGAACCAGTTTTCTGATAAACAGTTTGTAAGTATAGAAGGAGAAGTTCGCAAACCAGGAAGATTTCAGAGGTTCGGCGGAATGTCTTTGAAAGACCTTTTATATTTTGCAAATGGTTTAAAGCCTTCGGCAGAATTTGGACAAATTGTGGTATCAAGTATTGTTGACATTGACTCATCGCAAAGAGGAATGAAGCCAACTAAAACTGTTATTCAGAGTTACTCTGTTAAAACAAATCTTGAATTAGATTCTGTTACTGAAAACGTAAAACTGAAACCTTATGACCAGGTGTTTGTAAGAAAAAATCCAACATTTCATTTGCAGGAAAATGTAAAATTAGAAGGTGAAATAAAATACCCGGGAACTTATTCAAAGCTTAATAGTAATGAGCGGCTTTCATCGTTTATTGAAAGGGCCGGAGGGCTTAAAGAAAATTCAAATGCAAGTGGTGCAATTTTATACAGGTTACGCGACACGGTAGTGAGAGAGAATCCTTTGCTTAAAAGAAACCGTACAAAATTTATAAAAGATTCAACCGGTAAAATTATTGATAGTGTTCTTTATGATCCTTCAGAACCTGTGAGTATTGATCTTGATAAAGCTCTAAAATACACCAACTCAAAATATGATTTGGTCCTCCAGGAGGGTGACATTATTTATGTTCCTGAAATTAATCCAATAGTAAGTATTAAAGGAGTCGTTCAATCTCAGTTAAAAATTTATTTTGACAAGGCGCATACAAATCTTGGATATTATATAGACAAAGCCGGTGGCTTTGGAGTAAGACCCTGGCGAAAAAGAATTTATATAACTTATGCTAACGGCAAAAGCCGGAGAACGCATAATTTCGGATTTCTGCATTTTTATCCTAAAGTAGAAGAAGGAAGTATTATAATAGTTCCTGAAAAACCTCAAGGCAGAAATGTTGCTGATTTCGCTGTACAGGTTCTTGTAACATCGTTGCCACTTTTAATGGCCTATTTACTTACGAGACTTTAATTTTTTTTATGACCACACAAGAATTAACAACGGCAATTTTTCAACGGCTAAAAAAAGTGAGGTTTATTATAATTATTGTTGCTGTACTGGCAGCTTTAGCTTTGATTTTATACGCCAAACAAAAACCTGTCACTTATGCATCAAGGTCTTCTGTATTTCCATTAACCAGTGGTAACGACAACAATGCAACTTCATCTACTCTGAGCGCATTATTGGGTACAGAAACTACTAAAAGCTTCAGTGACGATGCATCCATCAATATTATTGAACTTGCACAAAGCCGCACTACCAGGGAAGAAGTTGCCTCTATTCGTGATTCATCAATGGGTAATAAAACAATTGCTGAGCTATTGGTAAATGACATTAATAATCACCGGGGATGGTTTGAATCAAAAGTAAAAATGCCAACCAATGAATATGTATTAATAACATGGGCAGGCCAGGTTTTGAGAGAAGGCCTTAATGCCAGTATTAATAAAAATAACATGCTAATACTTTCCTATACAGGCCGCAGCCCTGATCTTGTAAGAATTATTAGTTATGGATTTATTAATAAAATTTCGTTATTCTATATACAACTTAAACAGGAAAAGGCAAGACGGGATTTTGAATTTGCCACCAGTAAAGTTGATTCATTAAGAACTGTGATGAATACTAAAGACAACCAGCTTATAGCAATTGATAAAAGAACTTTATTTACAAATACCTCCAAGCTCGAGTTCAGAGTGCCAACTGAAAATTTACTTGCTGATAAACAAATGATACGTCAGCAATATGCCCAGGCAGTTGCCAACCAGCAGAATGCCGCTTATAAACTTCAAAAAGCTACCCCGCTTATAAAAATCCTTGACAGACCCGAGCCGCCTTATGATGTAGAAAATAAATCGGCGGTTCTATATGGATTAATTGGGCTCTTTGCCGGGATAATTCTTACTTCATTATTATTTGTAAGCGGAATAATTTTAAAATTTATCAGGCATGAAATTAATAAAGCGCTATTTGGCTCAGGAGCTTCTAAGAACAATACAACTACAACAACTGCTTCAGCTTTATGATTTTCTAAA
>JBDTYU010000013.1:0-15947 GCA_040005535.1 Ginsengibacter sp.
AAAAGAAAAAGAAAAACAAGGGCAGGAAAAAACAACCGATTTCAAAAAGCAAACCTTGCCTAATCATTACTTTCAACAGTTGAAACAGCTTGCAATCTTTAGCTATTTTACTTCAGAGAAAGGAAGAAAAGAAGGTCTGCGTTATACTCCTGTCCCCGGAAAGTTTGTAGGAGTAATCGATTATAAAAAAGGCGATAAGCAATTTGCCGGCCTCACCTGATTTTTAATATTAATTTTATCAAAAAGGATATTATTTCCATCATAACTAATGCTTTTACTAAAGGAGCTACTCACTATAGAGCAAGGAATTGAAAAGTATAATTTATAATTCGAAAAGGTAAACACAAAACAGAACAAAATGTGTGAAGAAAAATATATTACTACCACAGATAACTCCAGAAGAAAGTTTTTAAAGAACACGGCATTAACTGCTGCTGGTTTTATTATTCTGCCACGCCATGTTTTAGGAGGTAAAGGATTTATTGCTCCAAGCGACCGCCTTGCGATTGCCGGTATTGGTGTAGGTGGAAAAGGAGAAAGTGACATAGCCAGTTTCTTTAAAAGCGGTAAGGCCGATATTGCATTCCTTTGTGATGTAGATGATAGAAGGGCTGCCACCACGGTTACGAATTTTCCTAAGGCAAAATATTATAAAGACTGGAGAAAAATGCTTGATAAAGAACACAAGCATTTTGATGCAGTCTCCGTTTCGACGCCGGATCACAATCATGCAGTTGCTACTTTAGCGGCTATGCAGCTTGGTAAGCACGTATATGTTCAAAAGCCATTAACGCATGATATTTATGAAGCACGCTTACTAACAGATGCGGCTAAACGCTACAAAGTAGTAACGCAAATGGGTAACCAGGGAGCTTCTGGTGATGGTGTAAGGCAGTTGCGGGAATGGTATGATGCTGATATTATAGGTAATGTGCATACGGTATATTGCTGGACGGACAGACCTGTATGGCCACAGGGTATTCCATGGCCTTCACAAAAAGCAGCAATACCTGCAGGATTGGATTGGGATTTATGGCTGGGCACTGCTCCTTATAAAGATTATATAGAAAAGCTGATTCCGTTTAACTGGCGTGGTTGGTGGGATTATGGCACCGGTGCATTAGGTGATATGGGATGTCATCTTGTGGAGCCCGTATTTAGTGTACTCGGTCTAAAATATATAGATTCAGTACAGGCAAGTGTTGGCAGTGTGTATGTGGATGAATTTAAAAGGGGATATTTTCCTGAAAGTTGTCCTCCATCAAGTCATGTTACTATGAAATTTCCTAAAACCAATAAAACAAACGGCACAATAGAATTGCATTGGATGGATGGAGGGATTCAGCCGGAAAGACCAGAAGAATTAGGACCGAATGATACTTTTGGGGATGGGGGAAATGGTGTGTTGTTTGTTGGTACAAAAGGTAAAATGATGTGCGGCACTTATGGAGCGAATCCAAGGCTTTTACCTTTAAAAAGAAATGAGGAAGTGAATGTGCCGCAAACAATTGAACGTATTCCCGGCGGAGCCGAGGGGCACTATGCACAATGGGTTGAAGCCTCCATTGCAGGGTTTGGCAAGAAAAAAGTAAGCTCTCCTTTTGAAACAGCAGGTCCTTTAACAGAAGCACTATTAATGGCCAATTTAGCAATAAGAGGGTTTGATATAAGAAAGCCGAAAGCTACCGGGGAAGGTTTTGATTATCCGGGACGTTATATAGAACTTTTATGGAATAATGAAAATATGAAAGTCACCAACTTTGATGATGTTAACCAGTTTATAAAACGTGAATATCGAAAAGAATTCAATCTTACTATTTAAAAAATTTTATTATGAAAAGAAGAGAGGCGGTACAACATATTTCAATTCTTTTGGGAGGAACTATCATTGGCGGTGATAATTTTTTATCGGGTTGTAAAAGCAACAAAGGTGTATCAATGGTTTTTACAAAGGATGATATATACTACCTCGATGAAATTGCAGATACTATTTTGCCGGCTACAAAAACACCTGGTGCCAAAGCAGCAAAGGTTGGTGAGTTTATGACAGTGATGGTGAATGATTGCTATGATGAAAACGACCAAAAAACATTTCATAATGGAATGAATAAGCTAAATGATTTTTCAAACAAAACTTATGATAATACATTCATGAAAATTAGTGCACAGCAGCGCCACGATTTATTAGTAAAGCTTGATAAGGAGCAAAAGGATTACATGAAAAATAAGAAAAATGAAGATCCTTCTCATTATTTCCGTATGATGAAAGAGCTTACCCTACTTGGTTATTTTACTTCAGAAATTGGCGCTACCCAGGCAAGACGATATGTGGAAACGCCCGGAAGATATGATGGATGTATTCCTTATAAAAAAGGTGATAAAGCTTTTGCTTAAATTAACTAACTATGATGCATAAACGCAGAGAATTTATAAAGACTACCACAGCAGGCATAGCGCTAACTGCTCTTACTGGTAAATTAATGGGCCAGGCTTATAGTGATATGTTTGGTTGTAAGAAAAATATTAAAAAGTTTGGCTTACAGCTATATACATTACGGGACGTAATGCCAAATGATCCCAGGGGAATTTTAAAACAGGTTGCAGAAATGGGATATAAGCAAATTGAAAGCTTTGAGCATGATAAGCTGGGAATATATTGGGGCATGACCAATATTGAATTCAAAAAATATATGGATGAATTAGGCATGAGCCTTATTTCTACGCATTGCAATATCAATAAGGATTTTGAAAAAAAAGTAAATGAAGCAGCAGAAATAGGAATGAAATATCTTATAAGCCCGAGCCTTGATAAGGAGGACGCCATGGATAAAGATGCTTACAAAAAAGCAGCAGATCTCTTTAATGCAAAAGGTGAAATTTGTAAAAAGTCAGGATTAAGATTTGCGTTTCACAATCACGACCAGGCTTTTCGTAAAAGAGATAGCGGATTTATAGCTGAAGAAGTTTTACTTGAAAACACTGATCCTTCTCTTGTAGATTTTGAGATGGATATTTATTGGGTTGTTACCGGCGGACAGGATCCAATTACATGGTTAGAAAAATATCCCCAACGCTTTAAATTATGTCACATTAAAGACAGGAAACAGGGTTCGCTTTTAAGTGACCGGGAAGTGTCTGTAGATGTAGGTACAGGAAGTATAGATTTTAAAAAAATATTAAAAGTTGCAAAACAAAAAGGAGTAAATTATTTTATTGTAGAACAGGAAAAATATAATACAACACCTTTGGAAGCTGCTAAAGCGGATGCAGCGTATTTAAAAAAATTAAAAATATAAAATTGAATATTCATGCAAACATTTATTTAAATAGAATCTGTACCCATACCGTCGAATCTTTTTTATGAGTGCGGAATATTCGTTTCAACGAATACTATTTTATGAATGTTAATTGACTTGTATACCTAAATCAATTTTATTTACATTTTCAAACGCTTATTATGCTTGCCACCAAAGATATCGTTGAATTCCGCATACTTTGAATTATTACGTATTCAATAAATAAATCTATAACTCTATAGTTAAATTTTGTACAAGTTAAAAAAAAAATTAATTTCATACAATCGATTGCCACTCATGGAGATTACTATAACGTATAATTGAGAAGGAAATGTAATTGAGAAGGGAATAGAAGTTACTGCTTCAATAATTTACAAGCTTTTATACACCTTCTTCACACGATTGATTTTTACTATGCCTACCGTACACCTATATCAACACAATTTAATTTTCGTCAAGTAAAATTGCCAGCGTTTTACAGGTTAAGAAGTATTATAAATGCAGATTATTTCTAAATGAATTCTCTTATTCTGTATAAATAAAAAATCGAAAGCAATCTCTTTAAAAAGGCTTTAGCAAAGGATGCTATCAATATTATAAATTGTTTGAGTATTACATCACAGATATTTAAATTTTTTTATGTCACAAATGCGCAATAATATTTTTATAAATGCATAAGGTTTTAATCACGCTATAAAATATATTAAAAAAAAACTGCAACAATGAAAAAGAAAAACTACCTGCAACAGTTTACAATTATTCTTATTACTTTATTCCTAAGTTTGGGCGTTCAGGCACAACAGGCCATCAGGGGAACTCTCCGATCCCCTTCCGGTGAACCTGTTGCCGCAGCCACCGTTTCAATTAAAGGAACTAGTAAATCGGTAATTACCGATAATAATGGAAACTTTACTATTAATGCACCTGTTGGAAGTACATTAATAATTAGTTCGGTTGGCTTTCAGTCAAAAGAAATTACAACAAATGGAAGTGCAATAAATGAAGTACTTCAGGTTGCCGATGCCACCCTCAATGAAGTAGTAGTGATAGGTTACCAGTCAGTACGCAAAAAGGATTTAACGGGCGCAGTAAGTATTATAAAAGCTGACGATGTAACCCGGAATACTTCAACAACTCTTGCAGAATCCATACAAGGCCTGGCCGCAGGAGTTACGGTTAGAAATACGGGTGAGCCGGGTGCTGGCGCTAAAATTGATATACGTGGCGCCGGCACGTTTGGCAGCAATGAACCATTATATGTTATCGATGGTATGTTATCCAGTGCGACGCCCGATTTTAATGTGAATGATATTGAATCAATTCAAATATTAAAGGACGCTTCCGCTGCAGCAATATATGGTTCCCGTGCGGCGAATGGTGTTATAATCGTCACAACAAAAAAAGGTAAGGAAGGTCCTGTACGTATTAGTGGAAGTGCAAAAACAGGTATAGAGCAATTTCACAAACGATGGGATTTAATGAACGCTACAGATTTTGCAAACCTCAATAAAGTAGCCTATACAAATGCCGGGAAAACGCCATTAACAAGCACCACCTCGGAATTTGATCCTAAAGTGAATACTGACTGGCAGGATCTTTTATTCAGAACCGGTAATACCCAGGATTATAATGTGAGTTTATCAGGAGGTAGTAATACAGCTACTTATTATTTATCAGGAGAATACTTTAATAATAAGGGAACTATAATAGATAATAGTTTTAATAAAGGCGATTTCAGGGTCAATACAACTGCAAAAAAGGGGCGCTTTACTTTTGGTGAAAATGCTTTGTTTTCTTATACCCACCAGGATTTTATTGAAGGCAATAATCTTGCGGGTAATATTTTTGAAAATGTTGTACAGCTATTGCCGACAATGCCTTTACAGGCATCAAGATATATTGATGCAATCAATAATCCGAAGGGGTATTCTATTGGCGACGATGTATTTGCTTATACAGATGCATTCAATGTTGTAGCCCAGCAAAGGCTACAGCAAAATGATCAATATAATTTTAAAGTAAGAGGAAATGCTTTCATAGATTTAAGATTGATAGAAGGGCTGTCGTATAAATTTAATGTAGGCATTGAAGAAAGTTTTGATCATTTCAAAGGCTTTAGAGAGCCAGGCGTTGTTCGCAGAAACAGTGATAATCCTAAACCCACTCTTAATGAAAACCGTTCTCAGTTTCAATCATTTCTTTATGAGAACACACTGAATTTTGACAGGCAATTCGGCGACCATAAAATAAGCGCCGTAGCGGGAATCAGTAACCAGATTTTTGACATTGAAGGTGTGAATGCATCAAAAGAAAATTTACCAATTAACGGATCAAATGGAAATTATTTCACTGTATTAACCCAGGGAGATAATCCAACAGTAAGTGGTGGAATTTCAAAATGGGCAAACCTTGGATATTTTGCAAGAGCCAATTACAGCTACCAGGATAAATATTTAATAAGTGGAACCTATAGAAGAGATGGCGATTCAAGATTTTCATCCAATTTTCGTTATGGCAACTTTCCTTCGGTATCAGCAGGTTGGAAGATAAGTAAGGAGTCATTTTTTACAAGCAAGAAAATTAACGATCTCACCTTACGGGCTTCTTATGGTAAATTAGGTAATAGTGATATCTTAAGTCCATGGCAGTATTTTGGAAGTATCAGCCCACTACCTGTTGCAGTTTTTGGCAGAACGGAAACTATCTACCAGGGTGCAATCAATGTTCAGTTAGCAAATAGTGACCTTCATTACGAAACAAAAAAAACAACTAACGTTGGCCTTGATGCATCTTTTCTAAATAACAGGTTAAGTTTTTCCGCAGATTATTTTATAACAAAAACTTCAGATGTATTAACCTTCCTGCCTATACCGGCCACCGCAGGTAACGGTCCCATAAATGGCGCTCCCAATTTTGACCCCCCGGTGAATGCAGCATCTTTAAAAAATACAGGCTTTGAATTTTCAGCAACCTGGCGTCAAAATAATCATCCGGTAAAATGGGATGTTACAGTAAACCTCACCCATATTGTTAACAAAGTAACTAACCTTGGAAACCTTGGAGCTGGAAGAACATTTCAGCAAATAGGTGATGCACGTACTGAGGTAGGAAGATCGATAGGAGAATGGTACGTTGCCAGAACGAATGGAATTTTCCAAAGCCAGCAGGAAGTAGACGCTTACGTAAACAAAGATGGTAATAAAATTCAACCAAATGCTCAGCCAGGTGATATTAGGTACCTTGATGTTGATGGAGATGGAAATTTTGATGCTAATAAAGATAGATCTTATGCAGGCAGCCCATGGCCTGATTTTGAAGCTGGCTTTGTATGTAATGTGTCATATAAAAATTTTAGCCTTACCATGCAATGGTATGGTTTATTCGGTAACAAAGTTTATGACAGGCCAAGATTTTTCCTGGATAGATTTTTAACCAATGCAGATTATCGAAATGGTATTCAACCATGGACGGCCGACAATCACAGCAACACCACACCGAGAATAGGCGTGGATAATAATGGAATGGACAGAGGATTGGTAGATAATGCCATTCCACAATCGGACAGGTGGTTGGAAAATGGTTCTTATTTTCGGTTACGAAATTTAGAGGTTGGCTATACTTTTTCTGATAAATATTTAAAACCTGTCGGTTTTAAATCGGCCCGCATATATGTTAGCGGACAAAACTTAATAACCATTACTAAATACAAAGGATTAGATCCTGATATAACAGGTCCTAATATTTTCGAACGTGGTTTAGATTATGGGCAGTATCCTGCTTTACGTATTTTATCTGCAGGTATACAGTTTGGTTTTTAATCATTATAAAATTTATAAAATGAAAAAAATAATAAAATATATTATAGTGTTTGCTCTCCTTACGGGCATCAGTATATCCTGTAAAAAATCTTTGGATATAGCCAATCCAAATGCAGTGGACGAATCTAATTTTTGGAAAACGGGAACTGATGCATTAGCAGGCATCAATGCTGTATATGGAATAAACTACAGGCAGGGTACTTATGCCCGCAGTATCTTCTGGGATAATCCACGGTCTGATGATGGGTGGGCATCTACAGGTTATCCGCCATTGGCTACCATTATAAATTTTACACAAACAGATTATAATTTTGATCAGACTGCGAATTTATGGTATAACAATTACCAGGGAATTTATCGTGCCAACCAGGTAATTATTAATGTGCCTGCAATAACTATGGATGAAAATTTAAAAAAGCAATATCTTGCTGAAGCCAAATTTTTAAGAGCTATCTTTTATTTCAATCTCGTAACTCATTTTGGTAATGTTCCCCTCATACTTACTAAGCAAAAAACTAACGATTTGCCATTGCAGGAAACGCCTGAAAATATTTGGTTGCAAATTGAAAAAGATCTTACAGAAGCGGTAGTTGATTTGCCTCCATCTTATGATAATGCAAATGTAGGACGGGTAACTAAAGGTGCTGCTTATGCACTATTAGGAAAGTCCTATCTGCAGGAACATAAAAACCAACAGGCTGCAGATGCCTTTGCATGGCTCGTTACCGGGCCCGGTGTTTCAAACTATTCATTGGTTCCTAATTTCGGAGATAATTTTATTGAGACTACAGAAAATAATAGTGAATCTGTTTTTGAAGTGCAATTTAACGGACGTTCGTCAGTTACCGATATTGATGACCCACGCTCTAACCTCGGTAATCAGCGGGGTCCTTTTAAAGCGCCTCCCGGCCCATTAAGATTTAATGATGCACAAATGCGCAGGTGGGTAATCAATGAGTTCGAGCTGGAAAAAACCACGGGTGGCCAAAGAGATCCACGCTTATTTTATACCGCTTTTTTTGATTCAACTGATGAGAGAGGTCCCGATTTTACAATTGTGTTTGGTAAAACTTTCAATGAACAATATGGCCCCGGCGATCCACACCACAATGAGGTATGGTACCGCAAGTATGCTGATGATAACCGGCCAAACCGGGATGAAACATTTGAAGGTCCCATTAACCTGAGAGTTATTCGTTATGCAGATGTATTGCTCATGTATGCTGAAGCACTTAATGCGCTGGGGCAAACCGGGCCTGCTTATCAATACGTTGACACGGTGCGTCGGCGTGCAGGGCTTGCACGGTTAACTGATGCAAAACCCGGCTTATCACAAGGAGCCTTCCTGACCCAATTAATGCATGAAAGAGTTACGGAACTTACAGGCGAGGATGTGAGATGGAATGATCTTGCACGCTGGGGATACTTTGATGATCAATCTAAAATTGATGAATTAAAAACGCGTGATCCTGAATTCAACAATTTTAAAGTTGGTAAGAATAAATATTTGCCTATACCGCAATCTGAAATTGATATTAATCCGAACCTTAAACAAAATCCCCAATATTAAAGCAGATACAGTTTATTGAATATTATTCATTCTAATTTTTTAAAGTTTTGTTTACAAGTGTTTGCTATGAAAAAAATTATCTCATTTATATTTCTTTTTTCATCACTTAATTGTATAGCTCAAAATAAACAAAGCTTTGATGGACTGAACATGAATTTGGGTAATCTCTTTATGTTATCTGATGCAAAGACCCGTTCAATAAGCCCTGAAAATTATAAAGGTGAACAAGGCAAAGGCGGTATGGCAACTTTAGAAAATGGTTCTTCAAGTTCTGCTGCACGTGATCTGGGCCAGGGGTGGAAGGTTAATCCTGCTGTGTCTATTGAAGCAGGCCAGACCTTTACTATAGCTGATATTAACGGCCCGGGCGCTATACAGCATATTTGGATGACGCCTACCGGTAACTGGAGGTTTTCAATTTTACGGTTTTATTGGGACGATGAAAGTGAACCATCTATAGAAGTTCCGGTTGGGGATTTTTTTGGAATGGGATGGGGTGAATATGCTTCTTTAAATTCTCTTGCAGTTACCGTGAATCCAGGCAGTGCTTTTAATTGTTATTGGGTTATGCCTTTCAAAAAAAAATGTAAGATCACCATGCAAAATATCAACACAGAAAAAATGATTTTGTATTACCAGGTGGATTTTACGCTAACAAATGTGCCCGGTGATGCCGGTTATTTCCATGCCCAGTTTAGGAGAAAAAATCCTACTAACGGAGGGGTATATACGCTGATTGATGGTTTAAAAGGCAAAGGTCAGTATGTAGGAACATATCTTGCATGGGGCTTAACGAATAACGGTTGGTGGGGAGAAGGAGAAATAAAATTTTACATGGATGGCGATACTAAATTTCCCACAATAAACGGGACTGGAACAGAGGATTATTTTTGCGGCTCATACGATTTTGAAAATCAAAAAACGCATCAGTATGAGCCATTTTCAACAGCCTACACAGGACTTCACCAGGTAATAAAGCCAGATGGATTATATAGATCAGTACAACGATTTGGTTTATACAGATGGCACATTATGGATCCTATCCGTTTTGCAAAAGATCTAAAAGTAACCATCCAGGATTTGGGCTGGCGACATGATGGACACTATCTCCTGCAGCAATCTGATATAAGTTCTGTAGTATACTGGTATCAGGCGGAGCCTCATGCTGCATTTCCTAAACTGCCTTCAAAAAATGATCTGGAAGTAAATTAATCATACCAGGTTAAAATGTAAATAAACTATAATGACATTGAAAAAATTCCTCGCTTTATTTTTAATCTGCATCGCCTTTGGAAATGCAGATGCACAAAAAAACAAAAATCAGCAACAACTAACCAAAAATAATTCGGGTAAACAATGGTCCGTTGAAAAAGCCAATGCATGGTACGCAAATCGTCAATGGATTATTGGTGCAGATTATATCCCCAGTAATGCAATTAATCAGTTGGAAATGTGGCAGGCGCCTACGTTTGATAGTGTCACAAATGATAGAGAGTTAGGCTGGGCACAAAATATTGGTTTCAATACCATGCGTGTTTTTTTACATAGCATTGCATGGAAGCAGGATAAAGATGGATTTAAAAAAAGAATTAATACTTTTTTAAATATTGCAGATATGCATCACATCCAGATAATGTTTGTGTTCTTTGATGATGTCTGGAACAAAACGCCCCGGGCAGGAACGCAGCCTGCTCCAAAGCTGGGTATTCATAATTCAGGCTGGGTGCAGGATCCGGGGCAGCCTTTTTCATCAGACACGACAATTTTTCCGCAGCTTGAATTATATGTAAAAGATATCCTCACAACTTTTGCTCATGATAAACGGATTTTATTATGGGACTTATATAATGAGCCCGGCAATTCTGATAAAAAAGAAACTTCACTTCCGTTGCTTACAAAAATATTTCAGTGGGCAAGAAGTATAAATCCTGATCAACCACTTAGTGCCGGCCTTTGGGCATGGGATTTTGAAAAGTTAAATGCATTTCAAATTGCCAATTCAGATGTAATAACGTATCATGATTATGAGGAAGCGCTTTGGCATCAAAGAGTAATTGAATTATTGAAAGTAAATGGACGCCCTCTTATTTGTACAGAGTATATGGCTCGTATAAGGAACAGCAGGTTTTCAACTATACTTCCGCTTTTGAAAAAACAAAATGTGGGTGCTATTAACTGGGGATTTGTAACAGGTAAAACAAATACTAAATACGCATGGGATACACCAATCAATGATGGAGGAGAGCCGGCAGAGTGGTTCCACGATATTTTCCTTGCTGATGGAACACCGTACAGGAAAGATGAAACAGACTTAATAAAAAAACTCACTTCAGGGAAATAACAGAATAAAACAATGGCTTCATTTTTTTTGAAGCGCCTTTTTAATTATAACCTTTATGAAAAATATTTTATCAAAAATTACAAGACAAATTTATCCGGTAATTTTTTTACTGGTAGTCATAAGTAATCCAGCCTGCAAAAAAGACTCAGGTAGCGGAGGAATAAATCCACCACCGCCTCCCCCGCCTGAAAAAACTTTTAAAAACCCTTTACTTAATAATGGTCCTGATCCTTACGTTATTAAAAACGGAGCAACTTATTATTATAGCAATACACTTGGAGATCGTATTGGTATTTGGAAAACACCTGCTATGAGTAAACTTTCCTCAGCGCCATATACAACTGTTTTTTCTCCACCGGCATCCGGCCCCAACAGTAATAATCTTTGGGCGCCTGAATTTTATTTTATCAATAACAAATGGTATTTGTATTATACAGCTGGTGATGGAACTTCTTTAAATACGCAAAGAACTTTTGTTTTAGAAAATAGCAATGCTGATCCTACACAAGGTACATGGATTGATAAAGGAAGAATTTATAATTCATCGGAAGATTTTTGGGCTATTGATGGTACTGTATTGGAATTAAATAATATTGATTATTTCATTTGGAGTGGTCATGCTGACAACATAAATTCTACTCAGAATATTTACATTTCAAAAATGACAAATCCTTTTACCCTGGAAGGAAGCAGGGTGAAGATATCTGCTCCGCAATATAGTTGGGAAACAAATGGTGATGTTAATGAAGGCCCTGAAATATTAAAAAACCCCCAGGGAAAAATTTTATTAGTGTATTCTGCAAGTGGGTGCTGGACCGATGAGTATGGCCTCGGCTTGCTTTCTTTAAAAGATAATGGTGACCCGCTCAACCCTGCAGATTGGACAAAGTCTCTTACACCTGTATTTATGAAAAGTATTACCAATAATGTTTACGGCCCCGGTCACAATAGTTTTTTTAAATCACCTGATGGAACAGAAGACTGGATTATTTATCATGCGAACCCTATGCCTGAAAATGGCCAGGGTTGCGGATCTACACGAAGTACAAGAATGCAGAAGTTTACCTGGAAGTCTGATGGTACCCCTGATTTTGGAGTACCTGTAGTTACCAATACAGCAATTAAAGTTCCATCAGGCGAATAGCCATATTTTCTATCTGATAAATAATAATTAAATAATCACATGATCAATAAGCTGTTCAAAATATTTTTTTTAAATTTTTTTGTATGTGTCCATATTCTGCAGGCTCAAAGCACATTTATTAATCCATTAAAAGATTCAGGGCCTGACCCCTGGGTTATTTATGAAAATGGCTGGTACTATTACATGAATACTTTTGTAAGCCCTGAGGGCGAAAATGAGTTACGACTTTGGCGCACAAAAAATATGGCAAAGCTCGGAGTTGCCGAAAACAAAACTGTATTTAAACCAGAAGAAGGTAAGCCGTTTTCAAAACAGTTATGGGCTCCTGAAATTCATTTTTTAAAGAATAAGTGGTACATATATTTTGCTGCTGATGAAGGGGAAAACCTTCATCATAGAATATGGGTTTTGGAAAATAGTTCTGCAGATCCTTACAATGGCGAATGGATATTGAAAGGAAAACTTTCTGACCCTGGTGATCATTGGGCTATTGATATGACTGTAATTGAATACAAAGGAAAGTTATATGCTGCATGGTCTGGCTGGCAAAATTATAATAATGTGGAGCAGGATATTTACATAGCAGAACTTGAAAATCCATGGACAATGAAGGGTGACCGGACATTAATTTCAAAGCCTGACCATCCCTGGGAATTGCATGGTAAAGTTCCTCTTCAATGGCAAAAGAATACAGGCGAACCTCCGTCTTTAAGAATAAATGAAGGGCCTGAATTTTTAGAACATAACAGTACCCTTTTTATTATTTATTCTGCAAATGCCTGTTGGCTCGATTACAACCTTGGCATGCTACAATATAATGGTACTGGTAGTTTACTGGAATTCAAAAATTGGAAAAAATATCCATATCCTGTTTTTAAGCAAGCTCCTGAAAATGGGGTGTATGCTCCCGGTCATAATTCTTTTTTTAAATCACCCGATGGAAAAGAAGACTGGATATTATATCACGCCAACCCGGGACCCGATGATGGTTGCGGAAGTAAGCGGGCTCCAAATATGCAAAAATTTGTTTGGACTAAAAATGGCATTCCATATTTTGGAAAGCCGGTTGGCAGAAAACCTTTGCCTGTGCCTTCAGGAAGTGAGTAAAATAAAAAGTCAAAATTTTAAAAGCACGCGATTTAGAATTGCCGGTATTTTTTTATTACTAACGGTCATGCTTAGCCGTTATTTAAGCCAACATACTTTTTTTAAACTAAAAAAATAATATAGCATTATAAATGCATTATTAATACAATGTTCATGCAAGTCTCATGCATGACGTTTGCACGACGTAACAAATATATTATCATCGTGGATTCTGCAACTGTTTTTAAATTATTTAGCAGCCCTTACATGAGTTTTTTCCAACCCTAATCGGCAGATATATTAAATCATTATTTTTACCAAAACAACATTACAATGCCTGTAGAAATAAGGGAACTCATAATAAAAGCAACTATAGCACTTGATTGGGAAAACCAAACAGTACAAGAGAACCAGGAAAATATTGTTTGTCTCAGGTTACCTGGTAAAGAAAGTATTGCAACTTATGTTGAAGAATACTTCAGGCAACATGAGGCCAAAGAATTAAAGTTTGATCAATCAACCCTTACCGCTTTCCTTGTTGAATGGCAGGATTCATTATTGAAGTAAGGAAAACAAAATTCTTCTACTGATAACTTTACCATTATGATTTTGAGAAAAATATTAATTATCAACGTAGTCCCATTCAATATAAAACTGCTTTATTAATCTCCTTTTATTTTATTGAACTTTTAATATTAGAAAACTATAAAAAAAGTATGCACCAGGTAGCTTCATCTGTTTTGTCATTTTTTTTATCGCCTTTTAACTGGATAGTTATATTGGTTATGGTGAGCTTTTTTTTGCATAAAACTTTTTCAAAAAAGATTTGCAGAATCATGGCTTTATGTATTTTCCTGGTATTTACTAATACATGGATTTTAGATTGGTATGCAAAAAAATGGCAGCCCTCACCGCCTTTTATTAATACACGTATTGCATACAGTTGTGGTATTGTTCCCGGTGGATTTGCCAGCCCGGACGCTGATGAAAATGGATACTTTAATGCAACAGCAGACAGGTTTATACAAGCGGTAAAATTATATAAGCTTGGAGAAATTAAACACATACTGATTAGCGGAGGCAATGGAAAAATTGATAAAAAAAACTTCCGTGAAGGAGCATGGGTAAAGGGTGAACTTTTAGCAATGGGAATTCCTGATTCGATTATTTTTGTTGAGGACAGATCAAATAATACATCGGACAACGCAGCTTATGCAAAACAAATTCTTGATTCGTTGCAATTAAAGCCTCCATACCTGCTGATCACTTCAGCACTTCATGTGCCAAGAGCTTCACTTTTATTTAAAAATGCGGGTCTACCTGTAGTTGCATTTCCCTGCAACTATACAGCAGGAAGAGGAGATTTTACCTTCTCATCTTTATTACCAGAGCCTGGCGTATTATCAGGCTGGAATGTTTATTTGAAAGAAGCCGCAGCATATTTGTGGTATTGCTTCAGCAGAAAATAAAGATTAATAAATAGTCCTATCAAAAGCGACTGTAAATCTTTCCTCTTTTAAATAAGCTCATCCACTCTTACGGCTTCTATCAAAAGTTTTTTAATTGCTCTTTCATCTATATCTTCCGGGCAGTTGAAAATTTTATAAAATATTTGTTTGTTGGTACCATGTATAAGATAATGGTCAATATCATTGAGTTTATTGCCATACCAAAATCCCAGCAAAACACCTTTTTTAATTCCTCCACGTGGGATTGCAGATGGCCAGATAATGCAGATTCCCTTTTTGCCATAAAAGAAAGGCACATTGTAAGAAATTTTTTCTTTGCAGGTTACAGGTAAAATTTCAATAATTATTTGTCTTAATACATCAACTATTATTCTTTCATTATCGGGGAGCATTTCATATAAATCAATAAGAGATTTTATTTTTATTAATGATGCTGTTTTCATTTTTAATTTTGTACGCCTGAACTTTTCACTGACATAGAAGTCTTGCTTCATTGTACATTCCTATCTTTATTTATGTGAATTATCATTCTTCAAAAGAACCGAAGGTAAACCCCCTTATTAAAGATATTATCTTTTGAATTTATCACCACAACCTTCTATGCAAAGTATATCCGCCCTGCTTAAGGATAGCGAACCATCTGTCGAATCAAGGGAATAATAATATAACCGAAAATCAGGCTGCCGCAAAGGAGTAAAAAATGTCACTCTGGATGAATCCATTAATTTATAACTGGTTATTTTTTCAAAGCCGGGCATATTGCTTGTGAAGCGGCCGTCTGCATCAAATGCAATCCACTGGTTCAGACTTCCGGTGGATACATAAATTAATGGCCCTCCATTGCTATAATAGTATTGCGCATATCTCCATTTTCCGGTAATGTTTTCAGAAAAAGTTTTTCCTGGTAATGTGGATGATTTATTACAGGAAACGATTGATAATGACCAACCAATCATTAATATAAATAAACGCTTCATACCTGGCTTTTGGTTATGACAACTGTATATCCGGAAGTGTTGCATAACAAAACTAAAAGTCAATTATTTTTCTTACCTCTTATTTCCGGTCTTTTAATGGCAGTGATGAAATCAGGGTTTATAAATTTACACTAATCATCTTACCTGTATAATGTATAATCTTATCAAACTTTGAAGTAAGGTTAAGATCTGTTCCATGATTTTGTTTAACCAGTATAACATTAAAAACCCTTTTGGTTAACATGC
>JBDTYU010000014.1:0-7914 GCA_040005535.1 Ginsengibacter sp.
GCTCTGTAATATCCAAGGTTATATTCAATCGGTCTGTCACCAGGATCGCAAACCACTCTCTTACGAAACAAAATGGGATCTCCAATCGAAATATTCAATTTTACAGCAAGTTTTTTATTCGCAAGTATGGCGCTAATTCCCTCTTTTGAAACAGCAACCGATATATGATGTTCCTTTTCCAGTTTTTCATATAATGGTATCGAATAATCTTCCTTTTCAGTAAGCCCGGTAGCAGGATGAAAATAAGAAATGAAATACACTATCGGTCCTTTTTCCAAGCCTCTTAATCTTTCTAACTTTATAACTTTCACTCCCTCTGCAATTTTAAACAATTGTCGAATTTCTTTATCAGGAATAACATTGCTTACTTTAACTGTGTAATTTTTAAAAGACACACCTTTCTCATCCATCTCATGTGTGAAACTTGTCCATTTATTTAGTTTTGTGATGATGTTATTTTTAGCCACTCTGGTACCAACCCCTTTTTTCCTTACCAATAATCTTTCGTATACAAGCTTGTTAGTTGCTTGTCTTACAGTATTCCGTGAGATGCCGAGTTTTTTGGCTATGTGAACCTCATTTGGAAACATCTTCCCGTTCTGGTATTCAGGTAATTCTATAAGGGTTCTTAAAATTGTTTCAACCTGTACATGCAGTGGTAAAGGGCTTTTATGATTAACTATAAAGGATTCCATATTACAAAGAAGGAATGTTTAAATGTTCATACATACTATAAATGTAAAGGATTTCTTTATATGTTCATACATTTGAACAAAATATATTTCGCCACTAAAATATTTATACATCTATTCATTTCAAATCATTTATTATAAAATTTGTTTGCTTAAAATATCTCCATGAAAAAGAAATTCCTGTGTATGATTTTAGTATTTGCTTCTATAGAATACGTAAAAGCACAAAGCTTACCATCGCTAAAAAAAGACACCTCTCATTTTAAATTCTCTGTAGAAAAAGCGGATGACTGGACAAATCTTTTCTATCGCAACTCTGGTTGGTTTGGCGCTGATGGAATTTTTTCTATACCACTTAGCGGTGTAGATAAAAATAATAATGAAAGAAACGATTCTACCTTATTGCTTTTTTCTGATACTTATATTGGTGAAGTGAGAAATGACAAACCTTTACCAGGCAATAGTATGGTGAATAATACTATAGCTTATATAAAAGGTAATGATCCTGATTCAACCATGATTCATTTTTACTATAAGCAATCAAAAAATGGAACACCGGAAACTTTTTTTGTTCCTAAAACTTCAACACCAAAAACACCACAACTCTTTTGGCTGGGTGATGGCTTTGTAAATAAAGAATTAAATAACACTTTGTATATTTTTGGTTACAAAGTTGAAAGAACCGGCGCCGGTGTTTTTGATTTTATAGAACCAGGAGTTTCAATTATTGCTATACCAAAGGGAAGCAAGCCACCGTTCGAAAACCAGCGACAGATTGAAACATCATTGAATATTAAAAATACAACACTTGGTGAGGGCAACATGGGGGCAGGCATACTGGTTAATACAAAATGGGCGGGTGCTCCTGCGCCTGATGGATATGTTTATGTTTACGGTTGTATTGGTAAGGATAAAAACCTGGTTGCGGCAAGAGTGCATCCAAATGAATTTGAACACTTAAATGAATGGAGATATTGGAACGGAACTAAATGGAGTAAAAACGTTGATGATCTGAAAGCCCTTACCAATGGCGCTTCCAACGAATTAAGCATGACCACTTTACCGGATGGACGTTTCCTTCTCATCTTCCAGGTAATGGGTTTATCAGATAAAGTAGGAATGAGGATTGCACAAACCCCCGTTGGACCATTCTCCGATATCATTGAAATATATACAACGCCTGAATGGAAAGAAGGCATTTGGACATACAATGCAAAAGCACATCCCAGTTTATCAAAACCAGGTGAGCTATTGATTAGCTATAATACTATAACTGCAGACTTTTGGAACGACATACAAAAAGATGCACATATTTACAGACCCAGGTTTATTAAGTTAAAGTTTGATGTGAAATAGAAGAATGTTTGATTTTGAATATTATAAAGTGATCCCCAATCTTACAACAAAAAAGGTTAATAATGGGCAGCGAGTTTGAGCCCGGTTGTTTTTATATCAATCCTGCTAATGTGCCACCGGCCAAGGTTTGCTACAAATAATTCATCAAAGGCTTTACCTCCAAAAGCTATATTTGTTGGGTTTGAAAGTGTATGTGCTTCCCAGTCATTGATGATAAAGGATACTTGCTTTTTTTTATTCACTTTGAAAATACTATTAGGTGCGTAACAAGCAATATACAAGTTCTCTTCATTGTCAAATGCAATACCATCAGGGCATGTTTTCGGTATCGTACAATAACGTTCACGCTTGCCTGCAGTGCCATCATCATTAATAGCGATTCTTTCTACTCCAGGCAACCATGTACAAACTACATACAAAAAATTTTCATCTGCAGAAAGTGCGAGACCATTGGCAAAATTGAAAGGCCCATGATGCCATATTGTTCCTTTGCCATCTTTATCAAAGCAAAATATTTTACCTGTAACATGTCTGAATGCACCGCTATCGCTTACAAATAACTTTCCCTTTTTTGTAAAGGACGCGTAATTGGGAATATTAAAAGAAACACCCTCTGCACCTGTTGCAAATTTTGTAAGTTGATTTGCTTTTATATCAAGCTTCCATACACATTTATTTTTATTATCGCACACTGCAAGCCATGTAGCGCCTGGAGAAAATGCAATGCCAAGGATAAATCCTTTTGTGTTATTTATTTCTTCAATTACTTTTCCATCTTCTGAAATTTTGTAAATCTGGCCGCCTTCTCCACCTGCCCATACGGAACCATCCGGGTGAACTGCAATGCATTCAGGATGATCCAGGCCATCAGCAAAAATGGAAACATCTTCAATTGATAAAGGCATGCTCTATATTTAATATCAATAATATTTCAGATTGCAACTTTGAACTTTCAACTTTTATTTCTTACCTGCGCCCATCTTCTTTCAGGAAGTATGCTATACCAATCTGGTCTTTGTGGATCACGATCATAAGAATAACCTCCTGCTTCTCTATAGTATTCAGCATATTGATTTAACTTATCCTTGTCAAGTTCTACACCAAGTCCTGGTGCTGCAGGAACTTGTATACAGCCATTAAGATATTTCATTTTTCCGCCTTTGATAATATCATCTGTTAGGTGATGATAATGTGCATCGGCAGCAAAAGACAGATTGGGTATCGTTGCGCCCAAATGCAACATAGTAGCCAATTGTACTCCTAATTCACCTGAGCTATGTACTGCCACACCTAACTGGAATTTTTCGCAAACAATACTTCCCTTCCATGCCTGCCTGAGACCTCCCCAAAATGTTGTATCTAATAATATAACATCAATGGCTTCATTGCGAATGCAGGAAGCAAGCTGTTCAAAATTAACTACAACTGTATTTGTAGCCGTTGGTATTCTTATACGGCTTTTTACCCGACGCATTCCCTCCATTCCCCATGTGGGATCTTCAAAATAATCGTTGTTTAAATCTTCAATAGATTGCCCAATACGAATAGACTCTTCCACACTCCATGCGGCATTTGGATCTATTCTTAACCTGTGATTGGGAAATGCATTTGCCAATGAACGGAACACTCCTATCTCATGATCAGGATGAAAAACACCGGCCTTTAATTTATGTGTTGTAAAACCATACTCATCAACTAATTCCTTTGCATAACTCACCATTTCATCTGCTGTTTCTTCACCGCCTTTATTTGTTTTTTCATTCGCATATCTAAAAAATAGATAAGAAGCGAAAGGCACTTCTTCTCTTAATGCACCGCCTAAAAGATCACATGCACGCATGCCAAGTTTCTTTCCCATAATATCTATACAGGCAAATTCTAAAGCAGCGTGCAATTGCGTCCTGTTATTGTATAAAGAAGCAGTAGGATTGCATATTTTCCAATACATGGCTTCTAATTGAAAAGGATCATGGCCAACGAGATAGCTCTTTAATCCTTTGAATGCACTCTCTGCAGATTCGCCACCACCGCCCATTTCACCTAAACCAGTGATGCCTTCATCCGTTTCAACCTCAACAATGGTTCGTATAAATCTTCCCCAGTGAGCGCCATTCGCATGACGAATAGGTGCTTCTAAAGGAACTGAAACTGTCGTTGCTTTTATGTCAGTTATTTTCAATTTTATAAAATTTGTTGATTGAAGATTAAGAATTAAAAAGATAAATTTATATTTTTTAATCTTTCTTACTTCCTTGTATCGTTATACCTAATCCCCCATCAATGCGTATAGCCTGCCCCGTTATGAAAGAAGCCTTGTCATCACATAAATATATTACAAGTTCAGCCACTTCATCCGGAGTACCAATTCGTTTGGTTAAATGCATATCAATACATTCCTGCATCACTTCATTTGGGTCAGGGGATAATGCAAAAGAATCACGCAACATAGGCGTATCGATAGTCCCGGGGCACACGGCTACACATCGTATATAAGGTGAATAATCTACTGCTATGCTTCTGGTTAGTCCAAGTATTGCTGTTTTGGCTGTAGTATATGCGGCGACCTTAGGCTGGCTCACAAATGCCTGCACACTCGCCATATTAATTATAACTCCTTTCTTTTTTTGAAGCATAAATGGAATTGCGTATTTGGAACAAAGGAATAAACTTTTGAGATTGACATTCATTACAAGATCCCATTCATCAACGTTAGTTTCTGTAACTGTACCATAACGTTGAATACCTGCATTGTTTACAAGAATATCAATTGATCCAAAATGGTGTTGAATATTTTCAAAGGCTTCTTTTACTTCTGTTTCTAAAGAAACGTTACAGTTAATATTTAACCAACGATGATCAATAACAGTTGATTTATCATTTGCAATATCTAGCAAGGCTACATTGGCATTAGCTTCATAAAAAAGCCTGGCGCATGATGCACCAATACCTTTTGAACCACCGGTTATTACAACTGTTTTATTTTGATAGTTCATCTAATAATTCTGATGTGAGAGTTAAGTTAATATCAACACCATTGCTTCCTGTGATTTGAATTTGATCATTTACAATTTTGATGTTTGCCACTCCTTTAAAATCATGATCTGTATTGTTAATAAATGAAAAATAATTTTTAGACACAGGCTCTCCCGCATCGATAAAAGCAAACGTCTTCTCCCCAAACAAGATAGTTGAAGTATTTAATATTTCATTAAAGGGCTGATGAATTCCTGCTGTTCCAAATTCAATGCCTCTGTAGCTAATTACACCATTTGTGTAATGTTGCCAAAGATGAATCCACGGGTAATCACTGCGTTTCCAAATATAACCAAACAATAAATTATGCTTAGGTGAAAATGCTGTAACCCAACCATATTCACAATCTTTTTTTACAATAAATGAAAAGACGGTATTATAAGGTGTAATGGATTTTTTCAAATCTATTACGTTTTGCTTATCATCCTTTGCATTTGGCCATTGTATAGTATTGCTATCAACTTCTTTATAAAAGGCCTGGTCAAAACCTGAAGAAGCATTGCAATCTATAATTGTTGTTTCATTAAGGAAAGGCGCAGCCAATGTAGGATGTTGTACCATATTGTATAACCTGCCTAACGGATTAATATTTTGAACAACTTCTTTTACTGCATACACTGAATTTTCTTTATCTAATATAATTTTTCTTTCAATGCTCAGCCCTTCAAGAGAAGCAGTGGCATTCATCTTCAAAATATTTTGCTCTTTATTTACTTCTACATTCCAAAGGATATTTGCGAATTGACCATGATTAGGAAGCCCTGCATTTATTTCACCTGCAGAAGGTTCCCCCCATCTTCCAACACATAAAAAATGTCCTTTGTATGGGGCGCCTTCTTTATTATTTACAGGCATTTGTTCTTTTGAAAAAGCAAAGCTGAGAGGATTTACATCTATATATTTAAATTTAAAATTAGTAATGGCACCTCCGTAAAGATCTATTGTTACAACAGATTTATTGTTCTCCAGTTTTACTAAAGAATGATCTTCCGGATTCATATATATGTGCAATGAATTTATCTATGCAATCAACCAAATATAAAAATAATCGATTAGCAATTTCTATTTCTAAGAAGAAGAAGCGATAAGAATTAATTTGTTCAGCGATAAAATAGCCAGGAACAAAAGTTGAATATCTTTGAATAAATAATCAAGGATGTTTCGTTTAGATAATAAAGTAGCTATTGTAACCGGCGGTAGCAGCGGCATTGGTAAGGCTGTTTCTTTGCTATTCGCACAACAGGGGGCGGTTGTATGCATACTCGATATGGATGAACAGGGAGGAACTGCTGTTGTAAACGAAATAGCAGCACAAGGCAAAGATGCATTTTTTCAAAAATGCAATGTAGCGAAGCATATGGAAGTGAAGCAGGCAGTGGAAGCTATTAATTTTAAATACAGGTCTGTTGATATATTAATAAACAATGCAGGTATTGCGCATATTGGCATGGCTGATACTACTGATGAAGAAGATTTTGACAGGCTAATGTCTGTTAATGTAAAGGGAGTTTATAATTGCCTTCATACGGTTCTTCCAATAATGAAACAGAAAGGAGGCGTTGTATGTAACCTCGCATCAGTGGCATCTTCAGTGGGTTTAGCAGATCGCTTCGCATATTCAACAACTAAAGGTGCAGTTGTAGGAATGACGCTATCTGTGGCTAAGGATTACTTACCTCATAACATTCGCTGTAACTGTGTGTCACCGGGGAGAGTCCACACACCCTTTGTGGATGGATATTTACAAAGAACATATCCGGGTAAAGAGCAGGAAATGTTTGAGAAGCTTTCAAAAACCCAGCCTATTGGTCGCATGGGTAAACCTGAAGAAGTAGCCGGCCTCATTTTATATTTGTGTTCCGATGAAGCTTCTTTTATTACCGGTTGTGATTATCCCATTGATGGTGGCTTTATAAAACTGAATACATAGCTGTAAAAATTCATTAATTTTTATGTTTAAAAATATAAAGCTTACCTAATGAAACTAATAAGGTTTGGAGAGAATGGGAAAGAAAAGCCCGGTGTTTTATGCAATGATGGAAAACGAAAAGATGCTTCTCATTTATATAAAGATTGGGATAAGAACTGTTTCCAAAATTATGGCTTTGCAGAAATAATTAATAAGATGAAAGATATTTCATCATTACCTGATGTGCCGGAAAATGCCCGATGGGCATCATGCGTGGCTCGCCCGGGAAAAGTAATTTGTATAGGATTGAATTATTCTGACCATGCTGCTGAATCGGGAATGGCTATACCAACAGAGCCAATCGTGTTTCAAAAGGGAGCGAATACAGTTGTTGGTCCGTATGACAATATTATCATCCCAAGAAAGAGCATCAAAACGGATTGGGAAGTAGAGTTAGGTATTGTAATTGGAAAAAATGCCCGTTATCTCGACTCTGTTGAGGAGGCAAAAGACTTCATCGCCGGTTATTGTATCTCTCACGATGTGTCTGAAAGGGAATTTCAATTAGAAAGAGGCGGTCAATGGACGAAAGGAAAATCATGTGATAATTTTAATCCTTTAGGCCCCTTCCTCGCTACTGTGGATGAAATAAATGATGTGCATAATTTATCCATAGTACTACATGTAAACGGCAAGCAAATGCAAAAGGGAAATACAAATTTTATGGTTTTCAATTGTTATTACCTGGTGCATTATCTTTCACAGTTTATGACATTAGAAGCCGGAGATTTAATTAGCACCGGTACTCCTCCTGGTGTAGGATTAGGAATGAAGCCCCCACAATATTTAAAAGAAGGGGATGTAGTGGAACTATCCATTGAAGGATTGGGTAGCCAAAAGCAAACATGTGTGAATGCTTAGCTC
>JBDTYU010000015.1:0-7438 GCA_040005535.1 Ginsengibacter sp.
CCGCCCTTTACCGTAAATGCACCATTTGCATCAGTTGTTGCCCCGTTAGGAGTTCCTACCACTTTAACGGATACTCCTGATAATGGTTCTTTGGTTGTATTATCAATAACTTTTCCGGTAATTGTTTGTGCAAATGAATTGTTTGCAATAGCTACAGCCATAAAGACTATAGTTAACTTAATCAATTTGGTAATCATGTTAGGTTTGATTTTAAAATTAATAAAGATGCGAATGTTTCTCAGGCATTCGCAAAATGAATTTAGATAATTCTTTCCATATTATGTTTTTATTATTTTTTTATTCCTCTTTATATTTTGCATAATTACAAGTATCAAGAGAGATAAATAATACTTTTTAAGGTTTTATAAAATGTAAATAATTATAATTTTTTCTTTGATAAATCTTTAGGACCAGAATCTTTCTTTTGTTACTGTAAGCATTATTTAGTTAAGATTGCCTGTTGCATATTAGCTTGTATTTTTCAAATTCAAATCAATATTGGCATAAAATCCTAAGTCTTTATTTTTTAATTGTTTTACCCAAAAAGCAATTTGTCCGGTATGATAGGAATAATGTTCCGTTACATGAATAATAATCCCAATGCCGGATAAATTAAATCCCTGCACCGAATAAATTTTCAACAACCCGTTTTCATCAACCTCTTTAATTACACCGGCTGCTTCAGAAATTGTATTGGCAAGATTATTTAATAATTCTTTTTTGGTAAACGTTTCTTTTGATGCAAACTCATTATCTCTATCTCTTATATCTTTAGTTTTGCCAAGTGCTGAAATCGCATACTGCCTGATGTTACCACATAAATGCAAAATGAGATTGCCAACACTATTAGAATTGTCATTTGTAAACATCCATGCTTCTGCTTCGGTAATTTCGCATAAACATTTTTCAATCCTTTTAGTATTTTCTTCGATACGATAAATTGATTGTCCAATAAATTCCTGTGCAAAAGTTTTTATCATATCAATATTTTAAAGTCTGAGGTTATCAGAACAAAAATATTTTATTCTCCTTTAATTATTTAATCTGAAGAATTTTCAGAATTGAATTTAATTTATATATGCTTTTTCCAATCCCATAATACAACACTCCATTCAACATTTTCAGGATCAAAATAATTGTGAACAGGATTAAATCCAATTCTGCTATGTGCATTTATTGATCGCTTATTATTCATGTCTATTTCCGTTATTGCAAAATCATATTTGTTTTTGAAATGGTTTCTATACTCATTGTAACAATCATCAAGAATACCTTTTCCACGATAGTCTTCCGCAATGCAAACCTGGCCAACAACTATGTATTTATATGTTGATATTTTTTTATTATTGTACATCACATTATCAAAAGCGTTGAACATTGGGACCAGTACCGGTATATCATTTCTTGATTTACTGGTCATAGCCAGTAAATACCCGATTACGCGATCATTATCTTTTGCTATGATGCTTTGCTCCATAATATTCATTTTTTTTAAAGTATCAAAGCTGTGAATAACTGTTACAAAACCCTGTGTGTTTATTTGTTCGTTGGTAAGATTTTGAGGTAAGTTTCTTTTTTGAAGTTCTATTATCTGCAGTATCTCGTCATCTGTTGTAACAGTAGTGTAAATAATCATTAATGATTTTAATTTTCATCAAAGTTGAAAAATCTTTTACAAAAGTTGAAAAATTTAATCGAAGAATTTTAAACTCTTTCAAATGCAAAAATCCTTGCATCAGCATTATCTTCTTCTAAAATTAAATCAGTAATTATTTCCGCAGCTATAAGACTAAAAGTTATTCCATTGCCACCAAAGCCCAATGAAAAAAAACTGTTGGGCAAAGGTTTATGATTTCAAAACAAAGACAAGCAGATAATGTTGCAGGTTTAGCGTGTTATTTTATATTCTTTACTTATCGCATCATATACATTAATCAATTCTTTAGATTTTCCTTCTTTATCGAAAATTGCTTCCCAGGTACTCAAAGGCTCCCAGATAAAAGTTCCTTTTCCATCATAACCAGGAAGCATAAACGCTATTTTATTTACTTCATTTTTAAGCTGTGAATATTCGGCAACTATCACCGGCTTATTATATTTCCTTTTGAGAGCTAATAAATTACTTCCCATATCCTGCAGTGTACCGTGCCATTTCGGATAATAAGATTCACCAATCACATCGAAGGAAACATTCCGGTTGATCATATTATCAAGAAAAAATTCTGATTCATCATTTTGTCCACCCAAAGCAATGTGCAACATTGTTATAATAGATGGTTCAATTTCTTTTACTGCTGCTATCCCGGCTTTTAAAAGAACAGCAAGACTATCAGGATGCTGAATGTTTCCTTCCGGCCACAGGATACCATGATTAATTTCATTTCCGGTTTGTACCATATCCGGTAAGGTTCTCTGCGCTTTCAATGCCGATAAAACCTGTTTTGTATATTCATAAACCTTATTGGATAATTTTGAAAAATCCAAATCCTTCCATGCAAGAGGCTTGAATTGTTTGCCGGGATCGGCCCATGTGTCGCTATAATGAAAATCAAGTAAAAATTTTAACCCGGATTTTTTAATACGCTTTGCCATTTGAAGAGTACGCTGCAAATCACAAAATTCTTTGCCGGGGGAGTAGCCGCTATCGTTAGAAGGATCAACAAAAAGCCGTAACCTGATATAATTAAATCCATGGTCTTTTAAAATTTCTATTGCATCTTTTTGAATTGCCTTATCATAAAATTTTATTCCTTTTGCCTCGAGTTCAGGCAAAAAAGAAATATCTGCTCCCAGGATTTTTCCAACAGGTTTTGAAAGCGTGGATTTTTTTGGATAGATAGAATTTAATTCTTTTGAACTAATTGAAACGTTGGCTGGTTTTACCGTAACTATATCAGTCGATCCTTCATAAAGTCCTTCAGAAATTGCTTTAAATTTTATTACATCAGGAGTTTTGCCGGTTTGTAATATTACCTGGCATTTACCATTAAATAATTTTCGCTGCCAGTTGTTGTCAACATATTTATCAGGTTCATGACTGCTTGGGTCACCATTGCCAACACCAATTATTTTTGCATCTCCTGTTATTTTAAAGCTTACCAGGTTATTTGCATCCGGTACTTCTCTACCCTGCTTATCTATCGCTTTTACATTTATCACTGTGGCATCATTTCCATCAGCAAGCATTGTTGTTTTGTATGGAGTGATTACTACTTCAGCAGGTTCCCCGGTGGTTTCAATACTTGCAGTAATTTTTCTTTCTTTCTTATAAGCAACTGCAGTCAATATTCCGGGTTCATAATTTACATTCCATTGAAGATGACTGTTGCGTGGCATATCTTTTTTGCCTAAGCTCTTTCCATTTAAAAAGAGTTCCACATTATCAGCATTGCTGTTTACCCATACATCAACAGGTTGTCCCTCTTTGCCCTTCCAATTCCAGTGTGGAGAAATATGCAAAACATCTTTATTAGTCCACCATGATTGATAATAGTAATAAATATTTTTGGGGAAGCCACACATATCCATTAATCCGAAATGAGAATTAATATTGGGCCATTCATAAGGCGTAGGCTCACCCCGGTAATCAAATCCCGTCCATACAAAGCCTCCAATCCACCAGGGCCTGTCCGCAGCAAGCGGCCACCATTGCTCTGCGGTGTTTGCCCACCATGGTGCGGTAACGTCTTCATCAGGAACATAAGCATTGATGGTATCCTTTTTATAAATACCACGGGTAGTGACAGTACTGCCCATTTCAGTACCTATGATGGGCTGCATCGGATGATCTTTGTGATAAGGATCAACGCCTAAAATGCGATAGTTGAATCCACGTACAGGGATTACTTCATTAACTCCATTAAAAATATTTGCAACATCTGCTGCGTATGTGCTTAACCGTGAGGGATCCAATTCCTTTTGCTTCGCTAATAATGTTTGCGCAATTCGCTTGCCTATACTATTAGTTTGAATATATCCTTCTTCATTACCAATTGACCATAAAAATATTGAAGGATGGCTACGATCACGCTTTATCAATCTTTCAAACTGGCTCATGTATTCAGGGCTGCTATTGAGTAACCGCTGTTCATCCAAAACCAGCACGCCCAGGCTATCACAGGCATCTAATAATTCTGGTGTCGGAGGATTATGAGTCGTGCGGTAAGCATTTGCACCCATATCTTTTAATAATCTTATTCTGTAGTATTGCAAATAGTCAGGCAATGCACTCCCTACACCAGCATGATCCTGGTGGTCACAAACGCCTTTTATTTTTACATATTCTCCATTTACAAAAAGGCCACGTTCATTAATAGCAATTGTTCTTATACCAAATCTTTTTTTATAAGTATCGATTATTTTTCCGTTTGATTTAATAACTGTAACTACCCGATATAAGTATGGATTATCAACAGACCACAGCATTGGCTTGCTTATTAAAATTTTTTGTTTGATGATTTTTGTTTCATTGATGTTTAATGAAACAGGTTGTTCAATCGTATGTCCTAAAATTTTTCCATCACGATCAGTAATGATAGAGGAAACCGAACAAATAGAAGAAAGAAAATTTTCATTTTGAACCGGAGTTTCAATATTTATTGAAGCACTATTATTCTGAACATTTGAATAAACAAAAGATCCCTCATTTACAATGTGCACATTATTATATTTGTTAAGCCATACGTGGCGATAAATTCCTGCACCTTCATAAAACCAGCCTTCGTACTGTGATGCGTCCACACGAACAACCATCACATTTTCTTTATCATAATTAATGTAATCAGTTATATCATAAGCAACACCTGTATAGCCGCTTTGATTATTGCCAACATAAATACCGTTGAGCCATAAATTTGCATTGCGAAAAATTCCATCAAACTGAATTTGAAAACGTAGTCCCGAATCTTTTCTATCAACCTGAAAATGCTTACGGTACCAGCCAATACTGGTCTCAGGAAACAAACCGCCCACTGGCTTATAGCCATGTGCCATCACATCGAAGTTTGGTGAATTTGCAAACGGCAGCTCAACAGCCCAATCATGTGGTACGTTTACATTGCGCCAGGCTGTATCAACATATTTGATTTCAATTGCAGTGCCTTCAGCCTTACCCGTTTTCGAAAAAATATTGGCAATAGAATAATTAAAATCTTTTAAAGGATCTGAGGCATTGCCGAAATGAAACTTCCACCCTTCATCAAAATTAATATGTCTTTGAGGCAATGTATTTTGAGCGATGCAATAATTATTGGAAAAAAATAACAGGAAAGAAAAGATGATCAACAGGAAATAAATCTTTTTCATACAGCAAATTTAACCTCACCCAACCCCTTTCCAAATGAGAGAGGCTCAGGCTTTAATGATTTAAAAAGTTTAAAAATAAATGTAGTTTAAATTATTTGAATGCATTAAGTGCAACACCTGGCTTGCCTGAGTTTTCAAATATTTGAAAGTGCATCTCTGCCACGTTCTTATAGGCTTTGTTTTAAAAAAAACACTGATGGCCTGTTACGCAATTGATGTGTCCATCCTAAATCTTTTACTGTCAAAAACGAAGAAGGAAAACATTTACCAGAATATATTCCATTCTAATTTATAAGTAGCTTTCAAATTTTAAGAGATTATAACTTTAGCGCAAACCAATCTTATAAATTAAAACTGTCCCACTAAAGGAACAGCTTTTAAAATAAATATATAAAATTTATTACAGTTTTGTAACAGTATAGGTGTTGGTTAAAAAACTAACTCTTATTTTATAATTACCATCCGTCGCAGGACCCGGAAAATTTTGTGAAAGATCATATCCAAAAGTGCCGCCGGCAGCTAATCCCGGTAAGGAATTATCAGCTACTGCGAACTTATGGCTCCAATCTCCATTGACAGGAAGTAATAAATATTGCTTACCTCCTGTAAGAGGTAACGTTATCTCGAACTCCGAAGAATTAAGTCGTGTGAATTGTTGGGAAGGCGCAGGTACGGGATTGTTCCATCCACCTGGCGTTGCATCTCCTACAATAAATAAATTTAAAGGTAATGCTCCTGTGTATGGTGTTACAGCAAATTTTCCTGATTGAAAATTGAAAATGATTTTGTATAAACCAGAAGTTGCGGGACCGGGAAAGTTTGAGGAGAGATCATATCCAAAATCTCCTCCCTCTGATAAACCCGGAATGCTATTATCTGCTACTGCAAATTTGTGGCTCCAATCGCCATTAACAGGCAAAGCTAAATATTGCTTACCACCTATCAGATCAAAAACACCTCCATAGGTTACAGAATCAATTTTTGAAAATTCCTGTGTTGGTACAGGAACAGGATTATTCCAGCCCCCTTGAGATGCATCTCCTACAAGATACAAATGACCTGATAACGGAGGAGCAATCTTCGGTGGAATTGCGTATGGTGTAATTGAAATAGTTAACGTGTTAGATATTAATTGTTCATTATTATTGGCATAAGAAGATATTACTCTTACATTTATATTATAAGGCACACCGAAAGCGTAACCATAGTTTAATAAAATTGAATTAAGTTCTTTAGCTGTAAATGTGGTACTTAAAGATCCCAGCACAATGTGGCTTACTGCTTTAGAAAAATTTCCGCCTGCCGAATCTATTTGTACAACATATTTCATATTATTAGAATCAGTAGCATAGGCGGGAGAAGTCCATGTTAACGTGAGCGCTACATTGTTTGAATCAGCAGGCGTGGATGCAATAGTAGTAGTAGAACTAGTTAAAACTGGCGTAGTTCCATTTTTATAATGTGGTAAATCAGCAACTTTGTTACAAGCTGTAAATGCAGTTATTAATATAGCTGCAAAAAAGAGTTTAGATATATGTTTCATAATCGTATTTTATTCAGATATTTATTTAGGTTTCTTCAAAAAAATTATTCTTATAAATATTTTTTTAAAGCTTTGTTACTGTAAACTTTCCTCTTTGGAAATCTACAGAAATTTTATAATTGCCGCTGGCAGCAGGACCAGGGAAATTATCACTTGCATCATACTTAAAATCTCCTCCGGCACTAAGGCCCGCAACGGTTTTATCTGCAACAGCATATTTATGTCCCCAATCTCCATTTAAAGGAAGAAACAAATATTCCTGGCCTCCCATTAATGAAACAGTAATTTCATAAAGTGTAGGTGTTACCTGTGTAAATTCCTGTGTAGGTATAGGAACAGGATTGTTCCATCCTCCTGCAGTCGCACTTCCTACGAGATATAATTTCCCTGTTGAAGGTGGGGGAACTTTAGGTGGAATAGAATAAGGAGTAACCTGGAAGCTTAAAATCTTAGATACTAATGGTTCTGAACCACCCACTAAAAAAGAAGTTACGCGTATCTCGATATTATGACTTAAACCCGGAGTTAATTGAAGCTGATTTAATAAATAATCATTAAACTGGCTTTGAGTAAAACTTTTGGATAAATCTG
>JBDTYU010000016.1:0-3923 GCA_040005535.1 Ginsengibacter sp.
ATCTGCGGGAGTTCCTTCCTGTACTATCTTTCCTTTGTCCATCAACAAAATTTTATCACCCAATTGAAATGCTTCCCTTATATCATGTGTAACTAACACAATGGTTTTATTTTTTAGTACTTCAAGACTACCGAATTCGTTGGTAATGCCTGCACGTGTTACTGCATCTAATGCGCCGAAGGGTTCATCCATCAATAATACAGGAGGATCTGCAGCAAGCGCTCTTGCTAATCCAACTCTCTGTTGCTGGCCGCCACTTAGCTGTTGCGGATAAAGTGATAAATAACTTTGCGGAAGGTGCAATTGCTCTAATAACTCTGAAGTTCTTTGTGCAATTTTTTGCTTTGGCCATTTTAATAATTCTGGAACGATGGCAATATTTTCAGCAATGGTATAATGAGGAAAAAGTCCATTGTGCTGCAACACATAACCGATGCTTCTACGCAGGTCTTCAGGGGAAACGTCTTTAATATTTTTGCCGGCAACATAAATACTGCCTGATGTTGTTTCTGTGAGCCTGTTAATCATTCTCAGCGTTGTTGTTTTACCGCAACCACTGGTACCCAGCAATACTACATTCTCACCATCATTTACTTTAAATGAAATGTTATCAACTGCTTTTGTATTCCCAAAAAGTTTTACCACCCCATCAACAGTGATCATTTACAAAGTTTTTTTCTTGTGAATAAAATGATTTTCTAATTGTATAGAACCTGCATATAAGTTTCTTAAAATGAAATGATGTTTATACTTTGATGCTACGATGCTTAATCTATAATTACAACACGTTAAACCATTTGAAACATACCAGCAGTCTTATTTTCATCTATTGAATAAAGTACACTTTCGTAATTTTATTATTTTCAATGTGATAAATAGCTGTTCGTTCAATTTTGATTTTACCGCCGCCGGAGACACTTTCTTTATCAATAACGATGTTATTTTGGATAATTCGTTCTTTTATTTCACAATGCAAATCCGGGAGGCTATTAAACATTTGCTTGTATTGTTTTTCCATATCAGGTTTCCCCTTCATAATTAATTTATCAGGAAAATCATATAAGAAATTAATTGAAGATTGAATTTACTCCGGCATTGATTTCCTTACAAAAAGTTGTTGCTTTCAAAAATTTTTTTATTTTCAAAGATGCTTCATTTCGATTTTTCCTGGTCGAGGTTTTCTGAAGAATATTTATTTCAAAGTTTCTGCAGTAAAATACGTAATCAGAAACTAAAGTTTTTTTTTGACGAAGTCATCAATTTAAAAAAACAAAAAGAGAAAAAGTATTAAAAAATTCTATAGATCTACTAACTCAGGTACTTTAAAATCTGCCATATTCCAGCCTGCAAGCGTAGCGCCTGCTGTGTAAGCACTTTCCATAAAGCTTAATAAAAGCTCTTCAGGATTTTCTTTATTATATATATCATCATACATCAGCATTGCCATAGGGCTGCCATTATTATCTTGCCATTTTGCTGTTGCAGGCTGAAGCGCTTGCTGAGCCAGTCCTTCGGGCGAAGGATATGTATAACAATAAAACGCGGGTGCACGCATTTTTTCATCACCTGCCCAAAAACCAAAACTAATAACCTCATGGGAATAAGCATCTTTATCGGCAGTCTTTGCTTCATGAGGAAGGGGAGGAGTTTTTCTTCCCGAAAACCTGGTAACAACGAGATCCATGTGATGCCAATATAATTGAACGGGTGAAGTTTTGCCATAGAACCTTCCACCGAACTTATCAAATACCTGGCTTACCCAAACCAGGATTCGCCAAAACCTTTCAATATATTCGGGTTGATAAAAATGAAAGTTATCAATTTGATAAAATGGTTTTTTTTCTGCAGGCACATCATAAGGCGTAGCGATAATTTTAACCGGGATATTTAATTTCTCAAAAATCCCAAAGATCTTCTTGTAGAATTCTGCAACGCTTACACCATCCTGTAAAGGAAATGATTCATGTTCTTTTTTACTGGTACATACTTCAAGCTTGTGCTGTAATATGTTCAGGGTAATTTGAAAAGTTTCCTTTTCCTCCTGGTAAGGAATGTCGTGTGTTGTAATTCCGGTTGGACAAATAAGATCTGTAATATTCCACCAATGATTTTTACGTGGCATTAATGCAAGCTGAATTTTACCAAGAATCTGCAAATAAAGATGCAGGGTAATTTTTGTTTGTTCCCATTCTTCAAGAGGAAGTGCCTGAAGTGTGATGGAATTGCTCATTCGAAATATTTTAAAGATGATTTTTTTCTCAAATTTATTTAATCGCCTGATGCAAAACTTTCTTTCTCAAATTAATTTTTAGAATTTATCATCATTAACTTCAATCCAGTACCCGTCGGGATCCTGGAAATATATTTGCCTAATGCCATCAGGCCTCAACTGTGGTGACTTGCTATCGCCTTTCCAGTTTCCATATTTTATTTCTAACTGGTCGAGATGCTTCATAAAATCAGGTAAGGATGTAACGTGAAACGCAAGGTGAATATTGATGTCGTGCGCTATAATGGCCTTAGCTCCGCCGACTACATGGAGCTGGCTGTGCTCTCCGATTTTGAACCATATATGTTTACCATCTTTGAATGGTTCAGCTATTTTTTTAAGCTGCATTACATTTTCATAAAATCCTGCACTTTTTTGCAAATCCATTACATACACGGTAAGATGATTAAATGCAGGAGATTGTGCCAGTGCTATAGGAGTATGTGCAATCAGCGCCAGAAATGTAGAAATCAAACCTATTATTTTTTTCATATAGAAATATTATAAAACGAAGATAAATACGAAAGTTTTAATAATTGCAATAATAGTATGGGTACAGGTAGCGCAACTAAGTATTTCTGTGCTACTAACGGTAAGCTATAGACGAAATTAGATTTGGGTGAACTATCTTAAAGCATACTTTACTATTTCTCTTCATCCTTTAAAAGACTCCTTCAAACGAAGAAATCTTTTGGCAAAAAAATGTTTGTGAGATAAAATAATTCAGATGGCTAAAACGATAATAAACCTTTATAGAAAAACATTGAAGATTTATTTACTTGTCGTTATTCTTCTGTTCAATAACAGACAAAATATTACCGGCAGGATCTTTAAACCAGGCTATAACTGGACCTCCGCCACGAAAAATATTGTCTTCATCGGTCTTCATAGGCTCTCCATAACTTTCAAAAACGACACCTTGCTTTTTAAGATCGCCTACTGTTTTTACAATATCATCTACCGGAAAATTAAGAATGGTAAAAGTTGCGGGAGTATGATTTGGCTTTGGATAAATCATAATATTAGTGCCGCCTGTGATGTGCATCTCAAGCAAACCCATATCACCATCTGATACTTCCAATCCAAGAATGTCACCATAGAAATGCTTAGCCTTTTGGATATCATTTACTGAGAAGCCGCTAAATGCTTTTGTGTTTTTAAACATAATTTATTTTTTAGTAGTTAGGAAAATTTATTTTAATTTTTTGTGATAGAAAATATAAGAACCGGCAATCAAAATATATCCGATAAAATTTAAAAGCTTCTTCGGTATTACCGTTGAAGTTGAGATACGTGTTTACTGTTGCCTTTTTTTAAGTTTTTAAATTATTAGATAACTATGTTTAACTGAAACTTCCTAAACCTGATTTACAGCAGACGGGTCCATCCACATTATTTCCCACAGGTGTCCATCTAAATCCTGGTACCCGTGTCCATACATGAATCCATGATCCTGTGGTTCTTTATAAGTTGTGCCACCCGCTGCTGTGGCCTTGTTCACCATGTCATCCACTTC
This sequence comes from Ginsengibacter sp., assembly GCA_040005535.1. GTDB lineage: Bacteria > Bacteroidota > Bacteroidia > Chitinophagales > Chitinophagaceae > Ginsengibacter. The sequence continues at coordinate 3,786 of JBDTYU010000016.1, forward strand.
TTGCCTGCTATCGGCAGATAAGCATATTATAGATTCAGTGCTTTTTGCCGCATCAGCAATTTCTTTTTTAATAAATGTTTTGAAAAATTGCTCAACTAATAACATCACGAATATATCTTCACCAACAATCATGCAGGC
>JBDTYU010000017.1:0-3994 GCA_040005535.1 Ginsengibacter sp.
TTATTTCTTGTTACGTTATCTTTTTCCTGCGGCAAAAAAGGCGGTAGTGAGAATGTTGATACATTGATACCAGATCTTTCCCAAAGCTGGAAAAATATTAATAACACACAAAATGATGATGAATATAATTTTTTTCCGGTAAGCAAGGGAGTTGCCAGCAGTTCATTTGATGGAAATGAAACTATTGATTTTGGTAGTGTTGGACAGAACACTTTTTCCGGGAGTTTTCAAAACTCAAAAATCAATTTCACATTTACTAACGGACCACAAAAAGGAACAACATATACCGGAAAAATTAATGGAAATTCAGCAAGTGCAACTATGACTTTAACTACACCTTCAGGTACCATTACTTTGCAAAGACATTAGCGAATTATTTTAGAGAATTATTTTATTATGATTTATATCATGATTGACTATTTGTTAAGTCTAATAATATTTCTTTATTTTCAGCATCACTAAAATTTACAAATATGTCTCATCCGTTATTTCGTAAAAAAAGTGTACCTGCAATTTTAAAAGAAGCCGAAGAAGGCTTAACAGATAGTCATGGCCATCATGAAGATTTAAAAAAAGTATTAACAGTTAGAGACCTTACATTTTTTGGTATAGCTGCAGTTATTGGTACGGGTGTGTTTACAGCAATTGGTACTGCCAGCTTTCATGGTGGCCCGGCGGTAACTTTATTATTCGCACTTACGGCTGTGGCATGTGGCTTTGCAGCTTTTTGTTATGCTGAATTTGCTTCTACTGTTCCGGTATCAGGAAGTGCCTATACTTACTCCTATGTTGCATTTGGTGAATTATTTGCCTGGATAATAGGATGGGATTTATTAATGGAATATGCGATTGGAAACATTGCCGTTGCTATTTCATGGAGCCAATATTTTGTTAGGGTTCTTGAAGGTTTTCATATTCACATTCCTACATGGATGACCATGGATTATTTTTCGGCGCACAAAGGTTATAATGAAGTAATTAATGCAGTGTCAGCAAGTGGCCAAAAAGTAATTTCAACACTCGATCAAAATCTTACCAATGCTTATAATGCATGGCAAACTGCGCCAACACTTGGGAGCTTCAAAATTATTATGAACATCCCCGCTTTGTGCATTGTAATACTGATAACATACATCGTATACATAGGCATACGTGAATCAAGAGCAGCCAATAATGTTTTTGTTATAATCAAACTGGCTGTAATTCTACTGGTAATAGTTGCAGGAGCATTTTATGTAAATCCTGTTAACTGGCATCCATTTATGCCAAATGGATTTTCAGGAGTGCTGAGTGGAGTATCGGCTGTGTTCTTTGCCTATATTGGCTTTGATGCCATCTCTACAACAGCGGAAGAATGTAAAAATCCCCAGCGTGATTTACCAAAAGCTATGTTTAACATCCTGGTAATTTGTACAATCCTCTATATAATTCTTGTTATAGTACTTACCGGCATGACAAATTATACAAAGCTCAATGTTGCTGATCCGTTAGCTTTTGTTTTTCAAAATCAAAATTCAACAGTAACTAACTGGCTGGCCGGTATCATATCAGTAAGCGCTGTTTTTGTGATCGCATCTGTGTTATTGGTTTATCAATTAGGCCAGCCACGCATCTGGATGAGCATGAGTCGTGATGGCTTATTGCCAAAAATTTTTTCACGCATTCATCCAAAATACAGAACACCTTCTTTCTCTACGGTACTCACGGGTTTCGTTGTAGGCATACCTGCTTTATTTATGAATTTAGATGTGGTAATTGCATTAACCAGCATAGGTACATTGTTCGCATTTGTATTAGTGTGTGGTGGAATTTTAGTATTGCAAAAAAGCCCCGACAGGCCGGAATCTAAATTCAGGGTTCCCGAAATAAGTGGCAAGTATATTATACCTGGGCTATTCATTATTTCCTTTGCTCTTGTTATTATATACGCACCAGAGCATTTCAAAAATTTGTTTAGAAAAGAAGGATTGCCGATGTTGATATTCTGGATTGTCGCTGTTACTGTTTCGGCATTATCATATACCAGGGATTATTCCTTAATACCTGTTCTGGGTTTACTAAGTTGCTTTTATTTGATGGCGCAGGAAAGTCATACCAACTGGTATCGTTTTCTTATATGGCTTGGCATTGGTTTAATTATTTACTTCCTGTATAGCAGGCACAATAGCAAACTAGGAAAAGAGAGCCGCCTGGTTTAGAAGTGCTCATGAAATTGCTATTTTATTTTCTAAGATTAAATTTCTTTTCTTTAAAAATTTATGTGATTGGTTATCATTCGCGTGATCAATTTCAAAATTCAAACGCTCTATCTTTGTCTAATGAAATACCAATTGGGCGATAAAGTTTTGGTGCTGCATTCCAACGAAGAAGGTGAAGTGGTTGACATCATCAACGACAAAATGGTATTGATAGATGTAGATGGAGTGCGCTTTCCGGTATATATGGATCAAATTGATTTCCCTTATTTTAAAAGATTTTCTGACGCTTCGGCCCTTAAGCAAGCTCAGGGATCAGGATTCGGGACGAAACATAAAAAAGATAAAATTTATATTGATGATATAAGAAAAGAAAAACCAGCATTAAAAAATAAAGTAAGCGACGGGATATGGATTTCGTTTTTGCCTGTGTTTGATAAAGATGTTTTTGATGATGATGTTGTTCAAAGCTTTAAAATTTATCTCATCAATAAAACCAATGAACCTTATGATTTTACTTACAGCATCAGCTTTTCAGGATCACCTGGTTTCGAATTAAAAAATCAGGTATTCTCACAAACAGATTTCTATCTTCATGATGTTCCCTTTGAAGAAATGAACGATTCACCAAAATTTACATTTGATTTCTCACTTGTAAATATCAATAAAAAGAAAGCAGAACATTTTGAGACTTCTTTAAAAATAAAAGCAAAGCAATTGTTTCAAAAAATTGAAGAAATGAAAATGAAAAATGAGCCAACATTTTCATTTAAACTCTTTGAAAATTATCCTGATAAATCAGAAGATATTATTCCTGATTATGCCAATACCTATGGCCGGCTGTATGATGCGTCTAAAGCAAAACAAAACCTCGAACCCGCAAGATCGGTAATTGATCTTCATATTGAAAAATTATCCTCTGACTGGAAAGGACTTAGCAATTTTGAAATACTTTCATTGCAATTAAACACATTTGAAAAATATTTTAATCTTGCGGTGGCTCACAGGCAACCGAATTTAATTGTGATACATGGTATTGGCACGGGCAAGTTGAGAGAAGAAATTCATGAGATATTAAAGTTTAAAAATGAAGTGAAAAGTTTCGTGAATCAATACCATCATAATTTTGGTTTTGGCGCTACCGAAATTTTTTTTCAATATTAGAGAACAAGAAACAATAAACAAAAAACAAGAAATATCCCGTATCCGGTATCAATCAATATCTTTACATAACTGCAAACCGGGTTATCGCTCCGTCCTGAGTCCTGAGATTGTCGAAGGATCGATGGAGGAGAGGAAAGTCCGGACAGCAAAGAACAACACACCGGTTAATACCCGGTCCCGGTTTAGGCCGGGAAGAAAGTGCCACAGAAAATTACCACGTAGCTTTTTCTCTCTTTTAGAAAAGTTAGTGAAGGCCGAAAGGGTGAAAACGTGAGGTAAGAGCTCACGGGAATTATTGGTAACAATAGTTTTGGGTAAACCTTGTGTGCTGTAATGCCACGTATATCAACTTCAGAGGGCTGTTCGTCCAATGTTTCGTCCCGATAGCTTATCGGGATCCCGGGACAAAGTTGAAGGGTAGGCAGCTAGATTGTTGCAGTAATGTAACAGCAAGATAAATGATAGCCTCCTTACATCCTGAGCATGTCGAAGGTTTTAAGGATACAGAATCCGGCTTACAGGTTTGCAGCAAATAATTGAAGGCATCCATCCCGGGTGTCTTTTTATTTTAATTTTTTTGAGAATTTGTTTATGATTTATTTAATTATTGGCTTTTTATATTCCTGTTATTTGAA
>JBDTYU010000018.1:0-14164 GCA_040005535.1 Ginsengibacter sp.
GTTTTTATGTCAAGGATTTGCAATAGAGTTTGAGATTAAATTCAGGAGTTTCCGAATTAAAAACAATCAGGTAAAAGCGAACTCAGCATTATGTGAGAAAATCATGTCGGCAATTTTTTCTTTTTAGAAATAAATTTAACAGGAGGCATCTTATCACCTAATAGTTCTCCCCATGGCTGAAGACTTTCAACCCGGTCAAAAATTATTTTGAAAATCGCAATAACCGGTATGGATAAAAACATTCCCGGGATACCCCAAATCATTTCACCCATAATTACAGCGATTAGGGTAATAAAAGCATTTATTCTCACCTTTGAGCCTACAATTAATGGCAGCAAAATATTACTATCAATAAGGTGCATCGAAACTACTGTTATCACAACCAACAACACTTTTGCAGCAACTGCAGTAGTTGCAAAAGTGATGATAACGTTCAGCAATAAAGCTGTAAATATTCCTATGTAGGGAACTATATTAAACAACGCTGTTATAAGCCCAAGAAGTATTGCATATTTTATTCCAAGAAGCATAAATACAACACAGCAAACAATTGCAACCGTAAGCATTTCCAGAAACAGGCCAAACACATATTGCCGGATAATTTTTTGCACCCTGCCAACAATATCATAAACAGCCGGTGAATTTTTTTCTTTAAAAACGTCCACAAGAAATTTAAGCAGTAACCTCCTGTAAAAAAGTAAAAAAAATGTATCAAACATTACAAAAACAATAAACAATAAATAAGATGATAAGGATAGCACTGTTGCACCAATCATTTTAGGACTTGCGGTTTCTATTTTAGAAGTGGCAGAGTCTACATAATTCATTTGCTTTTGAACGTTTACATTAAACGTTTTTGAAATCCATTGTTGAAAATTAGTAAAGGTCTGTATTATCTGTTGTTTCAACATGGGCCAATCCTGTACAAGACTTGAAATTTGAGAACCCACAAGAATAAGAATGCCGGTAACCGACAGAAGCAGCAATATTACTGATAATGCGGACGCTGCACTTCGTGGCAATTTTAATTTCTTTTCAAAAAAATTAGCAAGCGGTAAAAGTAATAATGAAAATAACAATCCGAATAAAAGCGGGCAGAGGATTTCTTTACCCAAAATACTAATGTATCCCAAAGCGATAATAGCAATAAGTGTGACAGCCAATTTAAAATAAAAAGGCTGTTGATTTAGTTTAGGCAAAGTCATGTGAAGGTTTGTTGAAAATAAAGAATGTAAAGAAAATACAAATTTAAAATAATCAGATAAAAGTTTTTATTGATAAATATTATCCTAAGGGTATAATTATCTTTTACTCATGAGTGAACAATTAAAAAGAGAATCGAATAACTTCATAATAAAATTTTTCGGATGAAAAAAATTAACTGGGGTATTATTGGTTGCGGCGATGTAACTGAAATAAAAAGCGGGCCTGCTTTTAACAAGGTGAACAATTCTTCTCTTGTTGCAGTGATGAGAAGAAATGCTGAAAAAGCAAAGGACTATGCTCAGCGGCACAATGTTCCAAAATGGTATGATGATGCAGGGAAGCTTATCAATGACCCGGAAGTTAATGCTGTTTATATTGCAACACCTCCATCTTCTCATGAGGAATGTACGCTTGCTGCGATCGCTGCAGGTAAGCCGGTATATGTAGAGAAACCTATGACTACAAATTCAGCATCTGCAGTTAGAATGATGGATGCAGCAAATAAAAAAAAATCAAAATTAGTTATAGCACATTACCGTCGTGAACAACCTTATTTCAAAAAAATAAAACAATTGCTGAACGGGAAAATAATTGGTGAAGTAAGAACTGTACATCTTGATTTTTATAAAAAACTTCTTTCGACAGAAGAACTCAAACTTCCGGGAAATGCGTGGAGAGTTGATACTACTATTTCAGGCGGAGGATTGTTTCATGACCTTGCACCGCATCAGCTTGACCTTATGTATTATTTTTTTGGAGGGATAGAAAACGCATCAGGTTTTTCTGTGAACCAATCAAGCCTTTACAATGCAGATGATGTAGTTACCGGAAATGTTTTATTCAAAAGTGGTGCAGTTTTCAGTGGCGTGTGGTGTTTTAATGTTGACAGTGAAAATGAAAAAGATACTTGTGAAATCCAGGGTTCGGAAGGGAAAATAATGTTTAGTGTTTTTGGACAACAAAAATTAAGCATTACTAAAAATGGAGGAACAGAAATTTTTTCTTTTGAACCATTGCAACATGTACAGCAACCCATGATTGAAAAAGTAGTCGAATATTTTTTGGATGAAGGTCCTAATCCCTGCAGTGCAGAAGATGGAGTTATAGTAATGCGGCTTATGGATCAATTTACGGGGAAAGTAAAAAATTAATATTTGCATTACTCTCTTGCCTCACCTCAACCCCTTTCCAAAAGGAAAAGACCTGATGGTTTATCATTTCTCCGCATTCATCATTTTATCTAATACTCCCAGCCAGTCAATCATACGACTGGTGAATCCAAATTCATTATCAAACCATGCAACAATGTTAAGATGATTGCCAATTACAGATGTAAGCGTCCCATCAATGATGCATGAATGCTTGTTGCCTTTGATATCTAATGACACAACAGGCTCTTCGGTATATTCTATAATTCCATTGTACGCATTTTCAGCCGCTTTTTTAAAAAGCAAATTTACCTGCTCAACGCTTACTTCATCATTTAACTGGATTGAAAAAACTGCCATAGCCCCATTTGCAACAGGTATTCTTATGGAAGAAGAAGCGATTTTATTTTGCATTGCAGGCATTAAACGTTCCAGCGATTTATGTAAATCTATCTCAACAGGAATAATTGACTCTGCTGCTGCTCTGCCACGCCTGAAGTTTTTATTAGGCGCATCCACCAATTCCTGGCGTGAAGTATAAGACTGCAGTATATTTAAATGTGCAGACCGGATGCTTATAGAATTGAGAATATAAAGAACGTGAATTGAACAGTTGGTCATGCATCCACCAGGAGAAATAATATTTGTCTCCGGTGTTAACCTGTTTTGATTGAATCCATAAATTAATAAAGAGATATCTGCAGCGCCGGTCGTTGACAACAAAACTTTTTTAGCACCTGACTGTAAATGTTTTTCAGCTCCTGCTTTAGTGGTGAAACTCCCTGTACATTCGAGCACCACATCAATATCCAATTTCTTCCACGGAAGTTTAGCAGGGTCATCTGTTTGAAATACAGCTACCTTTTTATTTTGAACTTCTATAGATTCATTTCCTATAATTATATCCTTTACAAAAGTTCCATATACTGAATCATATTTTATAAGGTATGCAAGATTGTCAACAGGCATTGTATCATTCACTGCTACAATGTTGAATGGTTCATGCTCTATTAATCTTCTGAATAAAACCCGGCCAATACGTCCCATTCCATTAATAGCTATACGCATGTGCAATTAGGTTGAAAAGAATGAAAATATTCGATTATACTTTTACGTAAATCCTTTTTTTATCTAACCAATAACCTACACTCCAGCAAAGAAGCATATAAGAAATCGCAAAGAGAAATGAACCGGCAAATCCCCCTGCATGGCTAAAGATGTTTTGATACACCCAACGAAACACATTTGAATTGGGTGCAACAGGTATCGTAAAAAGAATTGTTACCAGCAATTCAGAAAGCAAATAAATAAATAAAGTGTTTTTGCCAAATACCTGGAAAAAATTGCTCCATTTAAGAATTCCTTTATACTGTATTATGTAAGTGAGTGTCGCAATTATTATACAATCAATACCGATTGTATAAACGACAAAACTGCTCGTCCATAATTTTTTATTGATGGGTAATAATAAGTCCCAGAAATAACCAAATACTATTAAGGCAAAACCTGCCAGCAATAACTTTGTTAATCCTTCATAAGAATTTCCTTTTTGCTGAATCCATTGTCCTACAACAAACCCACCTACAACGTTAGCAATAGCAGGTAATGTACTTAACCATCCTTCAGGATCAAATGCTACGCCTTCTCCATGATACATGTGATTCTCGCCCATCAGCCATTTATCAAACTTAAAGACTGCATTGCGCTGAAGGCTTAATGGATCTGAGGCATCACCAAACCAGTATAATAGTATCCAATATAAAAAAAGCAGTGCCACACAAATGATAACAGATGTTCTTATTTTTAAAAAATAAATCATAAGAGCAGCTATACCATAGCATAAAGCAATTCTTTGCAACACGCCCATAATTCTTGTATGGCTTATAGGTGATGCGATAATATTGTGATTTTTATCTGTGTAAAAAAACGGGAACCAATACATAAGATATCCAAGCAAAAAGATAAGAGCTGTACGTTTTAGAATTTTCCAAACCACTTGTGACTGCTTCATAGTTCCCCATTTGTGCATTACAAAACTTTTAGCATTTCCTACGGCAAATAAGAAGGAAGGAAAAACCAAATCAGTTGGAGTAAAGCCATTCCACTTTGCATGAAGCAATGGAGAAAAGGTGGTCTCAGAATTTCCAGGCGTATTTACAATTATCATAAAGCAAACTGTGATACCACGAAATACATCTAATGCAACATTTCGTTGTAGCATAGAATGATTTTTAAAAGTTGTGGACATTAATAATGGATTTATTATAATAGGCAGATCGTAATTCTGATTTTAAAAATACATTATTAATGAAGAATAAATGCTGTTGATTGTAGTTTAATTACGAACTATGAACTTTAATCGATAAACTTTCTATTGGCAAAACATTCTAAATAATAAATTAATTTTAGTGCATGGAAGTAAATGAGGCTGCGCCAAAATATTATGAAAAAATGTCACCATTACAATTTCTGCAATGGGAGCGTAATCAGGAATGCAAGCATGAATATGTTGGCGGAGAAATTTTTGCTATGGCCGGCGCTTCGGTAAATCATAACCGGATTTTATCAAATATCATAGGTCGTTCATGGAATCATCTGCAGGGAAAAGAATGCAACGTTTATCCAAGTGATTTAAGAGTTGCGGTTAAATCAAAAAATTCTTTTTTTTATCCGGATGCAACAATTGTTTGCGGCGAGTTGCAATTTGATGATGAGAATATAAAGGACACGGTAAAAAACCCTGCAGTAATTTTTGAAATTCTTTCACCTTCAACAGAGGATTATGATATTGGCAAAAAACTTTTCTTCTATATGCAGATTGATTCCTTGAAGCAATATATCATCTTAGATTCACGCAACATACATTTACGAATCATAACAAAAATGGAAAATGGAACCTGGAAATTTTCAGAATTAACGGGCAAAGATGAGAAGTTGCTTATTGATTCTATTCAATTAGAACTTAGCGTTGCAGATATATATGAGGGAGTGAAATTTTAATTACTATTTTGATAGAAATCAGGCTAGCCAATAAATATCAGTTCATAGTTTGTATTTAGTCTTAAGCACCTACGCCAAAACTTGAACTAAGAATTATTTCTTACCGTGCATCCCATTTGAACCATTTAATACCAAGGAAAGAAAAAACAAGCGCATACACAGCGGTTGCTAACAATGCTAATGAATCCTGGTAATTCCATTTTGATGGTTCCATGCTGGCAGCAAGAATGGTTTTCACGGTGCCAAATGGTGACCAGTGCATTACCATTTTTAAATCATTTCCAAATAAACCTAATTCACCAAACATGCCCAGCATAATAAATGCAATGTAAACAAGCCGTGATGTTGAGTTCACTGTTTCAGCATTTTTTAGAAGGCCTACAATCATTTGCCCCAGGCCAAGATAAAGAGCGCCTCCAATAAAAGCAGTTATAAAAGTAAGTGCATAGCCAGCCGGGGAAAGTGTTATTTTATCATAATTATAACCAACAATAAACACAAATAAAGTAAGTAATATAATCATAGCCAACTGCACCATTAGCCTGCTAAGCATAATAAAAAATGCAGGAACAGGAGCAACCCTTAAACGCTGAAATATTCCTTTATCACGGTCACGGGCAATCGAAGTTGCATAAGCCATTATACCAATTGAAGTAAGGCCAATTGTCATAGAAATAGAAAGAGCTGTAGCCCCGCCTATTTTATCAATTATTCCTTTCCATGAAATGAGAATAATCACAGGTACTAAAAGAGACATGATAACAGAACGGCGGTTGCGCCATTGTGTAGTAAAATCTGCACGCAACAGTGATGATAATGCAACAGAAGTTTTCGGAATACTTGTTTCCATTTTAGAATTTTTATGAACGAATAGCTCTGCCGGTAAGACTTATAAAAACATCTTCAAGTGTTATTTTTCCTTTCCTTGATACACTTATAACACCAGGATCGTTCCTGTGTAAATCAATTAATGCCTGGGGAGTATTGATTGCGATTACACTTCCATGATCAATAATTGCAATGCGGTCGCACACGGCTTCTGCTTCTTCCATAGAATGTGTTGTGAGCAATACTGCATGACCCTTTTCACGGATGGCTTCAATGCGCTCCCAAAGCTGGCGTCGTGATTGCGGGTCAAGACCGGAAGTAGGTTCATCAAGCAAAACAAGAACGGGATCGTGAATGGTCGCAATAACAAGAGAAACCCTTTGTTGTTGGCCGCCGGATAATTGACCAAATTTTTTTGTGGCGGAATCTTCCAGTTTTATATCCTGTAAAATCGTATTTAATTTTTCTTTTGTAAGAGCGACTCCATAAATACCTGCATAGAGTTTTATAATTTCTGAAATTGTAAGCTCAGCCTGAAAGCTGGTTGCCTGCAACTGTACACCCATTCCGGCTCTTGCATTCAGCGGCTGATTACGTATATCATAATTTGCAATGGAGATCTTGCCTGATTGTGGTTTTAATAATCCTTCGACAGCACTTAACGTACTTGTTTTGCCTGCGCCATTAGGGCCAAGCAAGCCAAATATTTCCCCGGCTTTTACACTCAATGAAACATTATGAACTGCCTGAAATGTTCCATAAAAAACATTAAGGCCTTCTATCTCCAGAACCAGAGAGCCAGGATTATTTTCCATTAAATTTTTTTATGTGAATGAAAATTTTCAGGAGGCAAATGTAAAATATTTATTCAGCAAACGTTAAAGCAATATAGAGACAGGAAGATAGAAATTTATTTGGGAAAGCACTTACCATCATCATTACAGCCAGCCTGCTTTTCTAAAACGAAGATAAATTAATACACATGTTGTAATAGTGCACACCACAACAATGGGATAAGCATAGTGCCAGGATAATTCGGGCATAAATTTAAAATTCATTCCATAAAATCCGGCTACCATAGTTGGTACAGCAAGTATTGCTGCCCATCCGGCAAATTTTTTTGAAGTTTCACTTTGTGCAATTGAAATCAATGAAAAGTTAGCTTCCAGTGCAGTGTTGAGTAATTCCCTTGTACCATCAACCATTTCGTTGATCCTTATGGTATGGTCGTATATATCACGGAAATAGGGTTGGGTTTCTTCTGAAATTAGTTTTATATCGAATCTCATAAGGCGGTTACAAATATCAATGAAAGGTGAAACTGTATGCTTAAGATCAAGCAACTGTCTCTTAAGTTGATAAATATCCTCCGTGGTTTCTCTTGTAGGTTTTTCTTTAAAAACCTTTTCCTCAATTCGCTGCAGCTCTTCCTCGAGTGCTTCTATTACCGGGAAGTATTGGTCAACAATAGAATCCATTACTGCATACAACGCAAAGCCCTGGCCTTTTCTAAGCAGGTGTGGCGTGCTCTCACAGCGGCTTCTCACATCGGTGTAAGATATGGATGATCCATGACGAACAGTAACTAAAAAATTGCTTCCAACAAAAAAATGAGTTTCACCAAAATCAATCTTATGATTATCAGGATTTATTTGCGCCGTGCGCAGAACAATGAAAATGGTATCGCCATAATTTTCAAGCTTTGGCCGCTGGTGAGCAGTGTGAGCATCTTCAATAGCAAGATCGTGGAAGCAAAATTCTTTTTGAATCTGTTCAAGAATTTCCTCACCTGGTTCATGCAAACCAACCCATATAAACTGGTCAGGATTTTTAAGCGCTTCACTTATCTCATTCATATCAACATTAGCAACCCTCCGGCCATCAAGATATGCAGCGCAATTAATAATCTCATTCATATCAAAAAAATAATTTTCAAATTCTTCAAGCTTAAATATCTCTTAAGTAATATAAAAATATTTGCCGACTTAATTGTTACTTTTTTAATGATGGTATACAATCGGGGTTCTTTTGTTTAACTATTTATCAAGTTCTCAAAGATGTCTTATTAAAAATTATCAAGTTCCTTTTTATTCTCCATGATTTTACTTATGAATAAAATTATATGATTGGGCTGAAAAAGAATCTGAGATACTCTTTAAAACACTTACACGGAAATGCCTCGGACATCTCTTTTTTAGAATACAAAACCATCCCGGGTATTATTAATAATTTCAATGAAGATTATTCGTGTTACCATTTATAAAAAACATTCTTCAAACAAATCCTTTATCTCTATTTTAGATTTTTCAAAAAAGTAAACATGAAAATAATTTCGTTCTTATTGATTTTTATATTTCTAACAGTTTCACTACATGCCCAGAATCTATATTGGCCACGTGATTTAAAAAAAGCTTATAAGCATGAAACAAGATCCAATGATGGATGGCCCGGCAAAAAATACTGGCAGAATACTGGTCACTATACTATAACAGTAACAGCATTGCCGCCAGATCGCAACATCAAAGGAACCGAACGAATTTCTTATATCAATAATAGTCCCGATACATTGGATGTTCTCGCTTTTAAATTCATTCAAAATATTCATAAGCCTGGCGTATCAAGATTAGGAGGCGCATCAGCAGACTATCTAACGGATGGGGTACACGTAGATGCTTATACTGAAAATGGTCAATCTAAGAAATGGGGGCATGAGAATTCCGGCACTGTACAATTTATACGTTTATCAAAACCATTAATGCCGCATGATTCTATCCAGCTCACATTCGACTGGCATTACCAGATATCATTACAAAGCGGGAGAGAAGGAATGATTGATTCAACAACATATTACCTCGCTTATTTTTATCCCCGTGTTGCTGTTTATGATGATTACAATGGCTGGGATGATATTGAACATACTGATGCGCTGGAATTTTATAATGACTTCAATGATTATGTCCTGAATGTAAAAGTGCCAAAAAATTACCTGGTATGGGCAACAGGAAATTTACAAAATGCAAACGATGTGCTTCAAACAGCTTATGTTCAGCGCCTGGATGAATCAATAAAATCCAATACAACAATCCATATTGCCGGGCCTGCTGATCTTATGGCAAAAAATATAACAAAGCAGAATCCTGTAAACACCTGGACATTTGCTTATAATAATATTTCTGACGTGGCTCTTGGGCTGAGTGATCATTATGTATGGGATGCATCAGGCGTTATAGTGGATGAAAAAACAAATCACCGGACAAGTATTCAGGCAGCCTTTAATGATACTGCAAAAGATTTTCACCATGCTGTTGAATTTGGCCAGAGTTCTTTAAGCTATTTATCTACCAAATGGCCGGGTGTGTCATATCCGTTTCCAAAGATGACTATTTTCCAGGGATATGCAGGAATGGAATACCCGATGATGGCCAATGATGAAACGTATGCTGATTTAACTTTCTCACGCTTTGTGGAAGAGCATGAAATTTCGCATACATGGTTTCCTTTTTATATGGGCATTAATGAAACCCGCTATGGATTTATGGATGAAGGCTGGGCAACAACTTTTGAATTATTGTACAACAGGTCTGTAATGTCGAAAGATTCTGCAGATGGATTTTATAAACAATTCAGAGTCAATGGGTGGGTTCACGATGATAACGCAAGTGAAGACCTGCCAATCATAACACCCGGCGAAAACCTATCGGGACGGGGGCTCGGTAACAATGAATACGGCAAGCCTTCACTTGCATACTTTGCTGCCAAGGATTTATTAGGCGATGATATGTTTAGAAAATGCCTGCACACTTTTATAGAACGCTGGCATGGAAAGCACCCGGTTCCGTGGGATTTCTTTTATACTTTTAATAATGTCTCAGGGCAAGATCTGAACTGGTTTTGGAATGCCTGGTTTTTCAGTAATAATTATATTGATATTGCCGTTGATAATATTCGCACAGCAAATAGTAACCAGCAGGTAATCATTCGTAATATCGGAGGCTTTCCTGTTCCTGTAGATATGCAGTTAAATTTCGCAGACGGTAGTACGCAAATTATTCATAAATCACCACAAATATGGGCTCCTGAGCAAAAGCAGGTAACCATTGACGTTAGTGGTAAGAAGCTTTTGAAATCGGTTCAACTGGTAACAGATATTTTTGTTGATGCAGATGAAAGCAATAACATAAAAAGTAAATAAGCATGCTGACATTTTTTTCATAAACCTTTTGTATATAATATTGTTCAATACTTTTAAATCGCATTGATTGAACTTTTCGTAAATAAATTTTTTTCAAATATAAAACTCATATATCATGGTAAAATTTGCATTATTAGCCCGCGTCGAAGCCAAGCCTGGTAAGGAAGATGCAGTTGAGAAATTTTTAAAGAGTGCCCTTTCAATGGCCGAAGATGAAAAAGACACCATTTCCTGGTATGCCCTGCGCATCGGGCCTTCAACCTTTGGAATTTTTGACACATTTAATGACGAAGAAGGTCGTGAAGCCCATTTAAAAGGAAAGATTGCTGCTGCACTTATGGAGCATGCTGATGAACTGTTATCTGCCCCACCGGTTATTGAAAAAGTTGAATTGCTTGCTGTAAAAGGTGCCTGATATATTTAAAATTTGGAATTTAACGGGCTCTTATCTTTTTTAAAAAACAAAAACCTTCGCCTGTTCTTAAAGAACGGGCGAAGGCTACACAAGAACTTAAACCTAAACTATAACCCCGAAAGTAAGGCTATAGCTGCCATTAAGCCGTAAAACCCGGCGATAATTCCAATGGCTGTTAACGTGTCTGTGACTTCAGTCGAGTAAATTTTTTTCATAACCTACAGTTTAAAATTTAATGAAATATAAAAAAAAGCAAGCTTTCTAAGGTATCAGGTTAAAAAATATTTTTCGGTGGGACGGTTTATCTTAACTGGATTGCCCTAAAATTAACCTGATTACTTCAATTATACAAATATTTTTAATAAAACATCTTAACTCTGGCTTCTTCTGATACGGACAGGCATTCACTTTAAGGCAAATATTCCAGGAAAAGAATTCCTCAATTTATAAGAATATATTTTTAGCATGGGTACCTTGTAAGTCTGCTTTGTAAATATCCAGTTGATTTTTTTTTGACAAAGCCTTATCTTTTCGTAAATTACTTCAAACTTTTATTATGAATCATGTTATGGATATTCTTTCCCGCAAAGGGAGTAATGCAATCTCAGTTTCGCCGGATACTACGGTTTTAGATGCACTAAAAGTAATGGCTGATAATAACATAGGATCAGTTCTTGTGATGGAAAATAAAGAATATCTCGGCCTTGTTACTGAAAGAGATTATTCACGTAAAGTAATTTTGAAAGACAAAAACTCTACCGATACAAAGGTATCTGAAATCATGTCCGCTGATCTGCCTCATGTAAACCCCGATGATACTATAGAACATTGTATGGAACTAATGACGAATGGCAAAATCCGCTATCTGCCTGTATTTAAAAATAACCAGCTTCAGGGTATTATATCAATAACCGATGTAGTTAGAGAGACTATTTTAAAGCAACAGCAAACAATCAGTCATCTGGATAATTATATTAATTCATGATTGTTTTCTTTTAATTTATAATCCGCTTTTTTTTTAAATGAATCTGTTTTTAAAATTCGTTTTTGGATATAACTTAAACGAATAATTCCACTAACTTTTATTTTGGTATTGACTTTATAATGTCAATCATTTACTTTTGATACCCAACAAAACCAGTATGTCTCAGCAAGCTGCAGGTAATAAACCCCATCAAAAAGAACTTGTCACTGAAGATTTTACTAATCACCCTGATGTAATAAAATGTATGCAGGAACTGGAAGCAGCATTCCCGCAGGGTGGCCGTCCTTTCATTGTATCAGATGTTTTGGATGTACAGGGAAATCAATATGTAAATCTTGTTCAAAAAGGGGGAGGAGTGCTCGGTGTAGCCCTGGTAGGTTATACCTATGTTTTAGAGAAAATGGGTATTCGTTTTTTACGGCTTGCAGGCACAAGCGCCGGCGCTATCAATACGGCACTGATGACTGTGATCGGTAAAAAAGAAGAGGCAAAATCGATCAACATCTTAAAAGCAATTTGTGATCTTAATTTTTTTAATCTTGTTGATGGGCATCCGGCTGCACGCTGGATAATTAAAAATTTTATTACGCACCATGATTTTACTATCAAAGCAAAAAAATGGATTACAGGGGTTTTTATGATTACCATTTTATTGCTTGCGGGTGATATTATTTTCCTTGGTCTTGAACACATAATTCATCCTTTGTCTGTGATGACAAAATTATTTTTTGTGCTCACCGGTTTTTATTTTTTATTGATTGGTCTTATTATTTTTTATTCTGCGAGGCTTTTCAAACGGCTTAAAAGCTCCGGATATGGTATTAACCCCGGCAATTTTTTTTATGACTGGATCAAGCAACAGCTTATTTCAAATGATGTGCACACAGTTTCAGATCTTAATCAAAAAGCAACTACGATTCCTGAATTGCATTTGAGAGTGGACAATCCTGAAGGCGTTACCAGTTTGAAAGGAGATGTAACTTTTATTACTTCAGAGTTAGTAACAAAAAACAAAATTCAATTTCCTGAAATGTGTTATTTGTTTAGGGAAAAAGCAAACATTGATACATTGCAGCCCGCAGGATTTATAAGAGCTTCCATGTCTATTCCTGTTTTTTTTGAATCGTACATGATCAATAATATTCCCTGCAGTACAGAGGAGATTAAAAAAGCCTGGATGGATACCATGAATGAACCCGACCCCCCATCAACTGCACGATTTGTTGATGGTGGCATGCTCTCTAATTTCCCCATCAATATTTTTCATAATCCAAAAGTAATTACTCCAAGACTTCCTTCGTTCGGGATAGATCTTGATGATAGTAAACCAGATGATACAGATAAAAATGCAACAGGCTGGAGCCTTGCGGGTTATTTTGGCAGAATGTTTAATACCATCAGGTTTTATTATGACAAAGATTTTTTACTAAAAAATAAAGTATTTGGAAAAGGTATTGGTAAAATTCCTTTGTCGGATTATAACTGGCTTAATTTTTTTATAACAGACCAGGATAAAATCGACATGTTTATATTGGGAGTAAAAACTGCAACTAAATTTTTAATAGAATTTGACTGGGAAACTTATAAGGATGACAGGGCAACAATGCAGGTTACATTAAATAAAGAAAGTGGCGCTGCTGTTGTTCATTAGCAATAACATAAAAAATATCACATGCATTTTTACCTGGATATTTCCTGGATGTATTTTTGTATTTTTTTTGGAGCTATGCTGCTCATTAGTTTTATAATGAACCTTCAAAACATGAACTTTTATACTATGCATGTAGTGATAAGAAAGTTCAGCATTATCGATCTTGAATTTCCGGCATCAGCACTGGAACTGGTAACATTTATTAAGGGTATTTTCCTGTTGCCTGTTGAATTATCAAAAAAATCTCTGCGCTCTTTAAAGGGACAACTTTTTCTGGATTATCTTTTTATGCCGGCTGCGTATGGATCCATCTTCATACTATGTATGAAAGTTTCGTTGAAAATGGTTTCATTTGGTCACATACTCTTTGCCATTTTAGCCTGGCTTCAAGTTATTGCATGGTTGTGCGATATCATAAAGAACATTTATTTATTTAATAAAATTGGGCCCGCTCCGGCAGTGTCAAAACCAGGTGTTCATATAGCCTGCCAGGTACTTGAAATGCTTAAGTGGGGTATAGCTCTAACAGGAGCGGTATGCAGTATAGCAGCTATTTTTTATTTTTGGCTTGTTGGTAGGTACTCAGAGCATTCTATCCAATATTTACTAATTATTGCAGCCGAAATAATTGTAATTTTTATAGCAAAAAAAATAACGATAAAAAGTGAAAAAGAAAACCTGCAAAAATTTCAACAAACAGTAAGCTGAGTAAAATTTAAAGATGTATTCATTAAATAAA
>JBDTYU010000019.1:0-3279 GCA_040005535.1 Ginsengibacter sp.
GCGTTTTGAAAAATATCAATTGCAGCGTTGGCAGCTTTTTGTGCAATAGCTTTTGTGATGATAGCAATTGAATGTAATTCTGATTCAAGCATTGTTTTTTCGTCAGCTACCCTTTTAAGAAAAAATTCCTTGCTTATTTCTTTTTGAAGAAGCAAACTGGCAAGTAAGTCAAGTCTCGATTTCCTGTTCTGGAAGTAAGTGCCGGCCGAATCTTTTACATTATTCCAGCTATCTTTTGTGGTAGTCTTAATTGAGCCCAGCATTTGTGCAAGAACTTCATTAATATCAAAAGCCATAATTTTTCATTTATGTTTTAAAAAAATATTGTTGCAATTATTTAGCTTTCATCAATCCTCTTTCTGCCAGGTAAAGTGGTTTCCAAAACCCTGATAATGTGGCCCTGTAGGCTATCGCTTCTCCGTCAGAAAGTGTTGTATGATCCTTATGATATTTTTTTGCTTCATCAAATGCATCTTTAAGATTTTTAATGATCACAATAAAATCCCCGTTTTTTGGTCTTCCTTCATTTTTGAGTTGAATAGAATAAACCTCTGATTCAATTTGATTATACCGTTCTTTATAAGTGTCATAAGCCCTGTTATTTTTAGGAGTATCCAGCATATCGATATACAGTTTGTCTGTCGCTTTTGCTGTGTTCGAAATTTGCTCATCTAACTGGGCATTGTATTCCGGTACTAACATTACTCTGCAAGAAGAGAGGCAGAATATCATAAATAAAAAAACCGATAGCCTTTTAGCAAGAACTGGGGATCTCATAAAAAAATTATTTTAGAATTAAAAGAAGAATTGCTTATTGATTATGATTCTATATTTTGAGTTTCAAAATATATTATTACAGGAAGATTTCTTAGATAGGTTTCTAAACGTGAGTTATAGCAGGGACGAAAATTAGAGGTATAAATTTAAAAATTTTTATAGAAATTCCATAGTAAGAATAAGTTTTTTTTAAAGTTATATATTTTCCATGACGGTTAAATCTTGCTTAGGTTATTATTTCCTTTCTTTATTATTGATTCGCTTCTTTTTTTTCCTTTGATTTTTTAAATTTATTAAACAAGTCTGGTTTAAACTGTATGTTGCCGTCTGCACCTGGCCTCCCCCTGATAAATATACTGGTTCCTGCTTTTTTATCCGTGCCTGTATTTTCAGGTATGTAATCTGCACCGCGTTTTTTAAGATTGCTGAGAGGAAGCTGTATACTCATGTCGGTTGTACCTTTCATACTATAAATTCCTTCTACAAACATTGACAAAACACTGGATTCAATTTCCATACGGTTGATCTTAATTTCCTGGTTTGAAATCTCCAGCCGATCTTTCAACTCAGCAAAGCGAATATTGTCAAAGTCCCTTTTTTTAAATATAAATGACTGTATTTTTTTTACTGGTTCATAATTAATGAGTGCGCCATTTTTAAGGGAGAAGTCTATCACACTTTGTATGCTGTTCGGGTAAGCTTTGCCGTCATCGTTAAGTTCTAATGTAGCATTTACTTTTGCATTGAGTTTGCCTTCTAAATTTTCCGACTTTATTCCATCTTGTCCGAAATTGCTGAAAGCTGCAAAAACTTTATTAATATCCACATCATTCATTAGAACATCTACTTTCGCCTGGTGGTAATTTTCTCTTAACAAGACCAGGGAACCATTAATATGCATGTGACCTCCGGCGTGGTCCATGCTTAACTTGTTAATTGCATACCTGTCCTGTAGCAATGAGACGTTAGCTATTGCATTTGTGGCTTCAAATTTTTTATATAAAAGCCTTGCAGCTCGTAAGTTTACATTCACACTTCCCTGTTCCAATATTGCATCAATACTTGCGGCCAGCTTTCCTAATTTGCTTTTGCGGGATTTATGTGATGAAATTTTTTTACCCGACTTTAATAAATAAGTAAAAGATGACAAATTCAATGCAGGTGAATAAATATTCCAGTCAATATTAACTTTATTAGGTTCTGTATTAACCAGTGTGAGCAGGTTTTTTGCCTCCCCATCCATAACTATTTTATTATTGAGAACATTACATTGCAGATTTTGAATAAACACATCAGAATTTTTAAATACTAACAACCCATTTACATTTTTCAATTCCACATTTCTTGGCTCATATAATATGTTTCCATTTTTAAATGATACTACGCCATTTACAAAAGAATTGGTGTTATTGTTTTTTTCTATCGGCCCTTTATAAGTCAAACTTATTGAACCCTCACCGGATTGTAATTGTAGTGCATTACTGCCAATCATATCGTTTAAGTCTGCGAGCGGAAAGTTAGACGTAAGATCGCACGTCATTAATGGCTGGTATAAATTAAGAATGTCAATGTTGTTGGAAGAAACAGGGAGTCCATTCCATGATGCTGAAAAATTATTAATTACGATTCTGGAATTCGGATCCCGCCTTGGTTCACCTTTAACAACTTCATCAGTATAAAAGCCGGTGAAAGATGCATCATTGAAATCAAAAAAGGGCGTGATCAAATGCGAATTTTTTACAACCCATGTTGCATTTATTAATGGGTCGCCACCTTTTAACGGCCCGATAATATTTGCATCTGCATCTAACTTTTGATCAAGATCAATTATAGATAATGCCGTTGCTATTTTATTGGTAAATAAAGTTTTTGCAAAAGCATATAGTATTTGGCGGGTATGTACCCGAAGTGTAAATTGAGGATCTGGTCCTTCGAGGTCAAATCTCCCGCTGAGATTAAACGGATGGTCTGATATTTTTATATCGATACTGTCAAATTGAAGTTGTTTTAATTTTTTATTATACCTGAAATCAAAATTTCCTTCAAATTTTTTTTCTTTGATAAAACTGCCGGCCGGTACGTTAAATGCCAGGCTATGTACCAGTATGTTTGCTTTTGCAGAAAAATCTGTTTCTAAATCTTCATCATGTAATTTGAGGTTTAAATTGTTGATGGCAAAATCATGAAATTTTTGTTTATTCTTATCATCAATGGTTATCCGTATATCAGTAAGATCAACTGATTTTAATTCTGTTTTTTTATTGGTAGTTTCATTACCGGAAGAAGAAGAGTCCTTTTTTGACTTGAATAAATAAGTATTGGTATAACCGCTTGTATCAGTAAATAAATAAATGGCGGCGCTTTTTATTTTGAGACCGTTAACAGCCGCCTCTTTTTTTATAAGCTTCATAATACTTAGCTCTGCATATATTTCTTCTCCCTGGAAAAAAGGATGATGGTGTTGGGCAAACATGGTATCGGTAATAGAAACTTTATGAAGCA
>JBDTYU010000020.1:0-14611 GCA_040005535.1 Ginsengibacter sp.
TTGTGCAGCACTTATATTTTCCGGAGCTCTTGGAAATTTGATTGACAGTATGTTTTATGGGCTCATTTTTGAAGATAGCAGCGGGTTTTCTTATAACGTAGCTAAAATTTTTCCGCACGAGGGCTATGCAGGTTTTTTACATGGTAAAGTAGTTGACATGCTATATTTCCCGGTTATTAGAAATGCCCATTTCCCAGCATGGATACCAATTTGGGGAGGAGAAGAGTTTGAATTTTTCAGGCCGATTTTCAACCTGGCTGATGCTTCAATATCTACGGGGATCATCACAATACTTGTGTTCCAAAAACGTTTTTTTAAAACTGATTCCAAAAGTATTCATGTAAAAAGCGTTGAAACCGGAACATTAGTCAATGATGAAATGCAGATATCTTAACATTCCTGAAAACTATAAACATTTAAATTCGTACAAATGAAACCTGTAAAAATTATATTTTATTTCTTACTTGCTACCGTATTATTCAATGCCTGTAGAAAAGAATACAGTCTTGAAGGGAGCAGCGTGAAATTACCTGTAGGAACCTGGGAATTTAAGGACAGCCTTAAACAGTTCCAGGGTAATATGGATACAGCTTATATTAGTTCAACCGCAGGTTCAACCACAAAATTATTAACGCTTAATGGAACATCAGCCGATGGTTCTCAGTCTTTCCACCTGCATCTGTTTTCTGATATTTTTAAAACAGGTTCCTATAAAGCTTCATTATTTGAATCTTCATTTGAATATTCAACTTCAGGTAAAATTATTTATAATGCCGATCAGTTCATCGGTGAATTTATAGTTAATATAACTTCCTTTGGAAATAATAATATTACAGGCACTTTTTCAGGTATTGCAATTGACTCGGCAGGTAATTTTAGAAATTTAAGCCAGGGGAAATTCACTTCATCAATTGGAACAAGTGGAACAAATGCTTCATCAGGAGTTTTGGGTGATAGCTCAGGAAATTGTAAGCCGGTTACATTAGCCGGAACTTATTTGCAGGGAGTTGCGCTTACTTCTGCCAATACAGTACAAGTACAGGTAACTGTAGCAGCAGTAGGTACTTACTCCATAACTTCTAACGCCGTTAACGGGGTTAGTTTTGCAAAAACCGGGACTTTTACTTCTGTTGGTGTACAAAATATAATATTAAATGGTACCGGCACACCTTCAAGTTCTGGCAATCAAAATTTTATTATAAAATATGGCAACAGCCAGTGTGGTTTTAAAATAAGCTTTGGTGTTCCTGCAACCGGCAGTCTTGGTGGTGGTGGTGGAAGTTGTACTCCGTTTACATTAGCGGGCATTTACAAGCAGGGAGTACTTCTTAATTCATCAAACACTGTGCAGATCCAGGTAAATGTTACAACGCCTGGAAGTTATAACATCATAACTAATACAGTAAATGGCGTAAGCTTTTTCAAATCCGGAACTTTTGCATCAACGGGAATTCAAACTATAACTCTCACGGGCAGCGGTACACCTTTCAATGCCGGATTACAAACTTTTGCGGTAAGCTTCGGCACAAGTATTTGTAATTTCAGTATTACTTTTGCCGTGAGTGCTATGCCTTCAGGTGATTATTTTCCCACAACAGCGAATTCAAACTGGACTTACGGTCTCGTTGGGGGCACCCCTTCCGATTCGGTTCATACAGCAATTATAGGCTATTCTCCTGCGATTGGCGGTAAAACTTATAAAACTATAGCAGCCTATGATGTACCACCTGCCACAGCCTTCGATTCTGCATATTATCGCAAACCGGGTGGGGATTACTATCAATATAGTGATTACTCAAATCTTCTTCCTTTTGATGCACCTATATTGGGTGAATTTATCTTTTTAAAAGATAATGTGGCTCTTGGTACCACATGGCAATCACCAACTGTAAGTGGAACTTTCGTTGGAGCGCCTGTTACCGGGTTTATTAAAATGACACTTTTGGCAAAAGCAATACCCGTTACTATTGCCACTTTCAATTTTCCTGATGTAATAAAAGTTAAATACGAATATTTTCTTACCGGTATTCCTGTGGCAATAGAAACTGATGAGCGTTGGTTTGCAAGGAATGTTGGTGAAATACACGATAGTATTAGCGATGGCACATTTACCGACATTTACGATATAGGTAGTTACCAGATTTTTTAATAAATTTTTTACACGCAAAAACCGCCAGTTTTTACCAGCTGTTTTTATGTTCTATAGAATAAAAAATCATTTTTTTTCCATATCATTTTAACTTAGTCAGCTTTAAATAATTTATTCTGAACGACAGTATTGACAATCTTACCGATCTCAATCCGGGTGCGTTCCCTTGTCTTCTGAACTAAAAATTATTCGATTTTTCCAACCATGTCTTTTGGTACTACCCATTCATCAAATTGTTTGGGAGTAACATAGCCGAGCTTTACAGCCATCTCTTTTAAAGTAGTATTTTCTTTATGAGCTTTCTGTGCAATTTCAGCGGCTTTATAATAGCCAATTTTTGTATTGAGCGCTGTTACAAGCATCAGAGAATTATCTACGTGTTTTTTTATGTTTTCTAAGATAGGTTCAATTCCTTTAGCACATTTTTCATTAAAACTATTGCATCCGTCTCCAATAAGGCGGGCGCTATGCAGGAAATTATAAATCATCACCGGCTTAAAAACATTCAACTCAAAATGGCCACTAGCCCCACCAATGCTTATTGCTACATCATTGCCCATAACCTGTGCAGCGATCATTGTAATGGCTTCACACTGTGTTGGATTTACTTTTCCGGGCATTATAGAAGAGCCGGGTTCATTATCGGGAATATGAATTTCACCAATGCCGCTGCGTGGGCCAGACGAAAGTATCCTGATATCGTTGGCAATTTTCATAAGGCTTACTGCAACAGTTTTTAAAGCGCCATGTGTTTCTACAATAGCATCGTGTGCCGCGAGAGATTCAAATTTATTTTCTGCAGTTTTAAATGGAAGACCTGTAAGCTCAGCTATGATTTCAGCAACATTTTTTGCATAATCCGGTGGAGTATTAATTCCGGTACCTACTGCTGTTCCCCCGAGAGCAAGCTCACTTAAATGTAGCAATGTATTTTTAATCGCTTTTAATCCATGTTCTAACTGTGACGCATAGCCGCTGAATTCCTGGCCAAGCGTTAAAGGTGTTGCGTCCATAAAATGTGTACGGCCTATTTTCACAATATTCATGAATTCTTTCGCCTTAACTGCTAAAGTACTTTTTAGATTTTCAATGGCAGGCAATGTAACATCATTCAAAATTTTATATGCAGCAATATGCATTGCTGTAGGAAAAGTATCGTTACTGGATTGAGATTTATTTACATCGTCATTGGGATGGAGCGATTTCTCTTTATCAGTAAGTTTGCCACCGCTTAACACGTGGGCCCGGTAAGCGATCACTTCATTTACATTCATATTACTTTGCGTACCACTGCCGGTTTGCCATACAACAAGGGGGAATTCATTGTCTAACTTTCCTTCAAGGATTTCATTACAAACTTTGCCGATGAGGTCGCATTTTTCTTTGGATAGAACGCCCGCATCAAAATTTGTAATTGCAGCAGCCTTTTTTAAATAAGCAAATGCCCGAATAATTTCTTTTGGCATCCTGTTTATGTCCCGGGCGATTTTGAAATTTTCGATGCTCCGTTGGGTCTGAGCTCCGTAATAGGCTGTGGCAGGCACTTCTACCTCCCCCATTGTATCCTTTTCAATTCTGTATTCCATCATTATCTATTTAAACAATTTGATTCAAAATGTGATGAGAAACGCTATAAAAAATTTATAGATTTTTATGTTTTGCCAAATACCTTTTTCGTAAATATTTCATTATAAAAAAATTGACCAATGTTATAATGATTACAATTAGTATTAAATATGTTGTAACAGCGAACCCTGAAGAAAGGCCACCTTTCCATAATCCATTTTGCTTTGTATAAGAAAAACGTGCGTCCTCCAATATTGATAAAGAAATAATACCTGCCGTAAAATAAAGAACGCTCCACAAGAAAAAAAATCCATTGCCTGTGCGCCAGTAAAAAATATTTGAAATTGCCAATAAAATAATTGAAAAAATAGTAACTATATTATACAACAAATCATTGTTGATATTAAATAGCCGTACGACTGAATGGGGAGAGTCGGTATTTTGTAAAACCGTATGTGTGTGAAATATCCAAAAGGCAGTGAATAAACATACAACTGTAAATAACAACATATAAATTCTGCCGACTGTTGCTGTCTTCATTTTCTCAAAGTTACTCACAATTTGCATGGTGTATCATACTGCTAAAATAATTTCATCAATACGGCTTATAAACTCTCCGTATTCGCATGGAAAATTTAAACAGTTCATTTAAATACCGGTTTGCGTTTCTCAATAAAAGCAGTAGTTCCTTCCTTTTTATCATTAGATGTAAAGACTTCCCCAAACAATTTTATCTCTTCCTTAAAACCATTTTTATCAAAACTATAAAATGCATTTACCGCAGCAATTACTTTGGAAACAGCGACAGGTGATTTAGTAAGAATAACACCTATTATTTCTTTTGTTTTTTTCAGAAGGGTTTCAGGTAATGTTACATAATTTACAAGCCCGATATTTTTTGCTTCATTGGCATCAATTATGCCGCCACTCATCATCAATTCCATTGCTTTACCTTTTCCAACGAGCATGGTTAAACGCTGTGTGCCTCCATAACCCGGAATCAAACCAAGGTTGACCTCTGGCTGACCAAATTTTGCATTATCGCTTGCCAGCCTGAAATGACACGCCATTGCAAGTTCACATCCACCGCCTAATGCAAACCCATTCACAGCAGCAACAACAGGCTTGGGACAATTTTCTATTTTAAAAAATATTTGCTGGCCTTTTCTTGCTAAGTCTGCCCCTTGATTATCGTTTACTTCTAAAAACTCGGATATATCAGCGCCTGCAACAAAAGCTTTTACCCCCTGGCCGGTTATTATAGCCGCTTTAATATTTTCATCATTATAAATTATCTGCATGACCTCCTCGAGTTCATTTAAAACTGTTTTGTTTAGGGCATTTAATTTGTCAGGCCGGTTAATGGTAATGGTAAATATTCCATTCTCTAAATCAGTAAGCAGAGTTGAATACATATTTTAAGAGTTAAAACAAAAGCTATGTGCTAATGCATTTTCTAAAATTAGCTAATTTGATTTTATTGTTTTTAATATAGATAGTGAAACATCTTTAATAATATCTGTATTAGCGATGATTTTAAGTATATGTTGGATTTGCCTGTAAGCAGGTTTAAAAACTTCTATTTTCTTTCACCCATGCCTTAATATATTCTGCAATTTCAGTAGTAGGAGTTCCGGGAGGAAATAATTTTCCAACGCCCAATTCATTTAAAGATTTCATATCACTATCAGGAATAATACCACCGCCCGTTAATAATACATCATCCATTTTTTTTTCTTTAAGCAGATGCAAAATTTTTGGAAAAACAGTATTATGAGCACCAGATAAAATACTTACGCCTATAGCATCTACATCTTCCTGAAGCGCTGTATTCACAACCATTTCAGGGGTTTGGCGCAAGCCGGTATAAATTACTTCCATACCTGCATCCCGAAGTGAAGTTGCTATCACCTTTGCTCCGCGATCATGACCATCAAGACCCACTTTAGCAACAAGAACACGAACAGGCCTCTGGCTGGTTGAATTATTAGTTCCTGATTTATTTTTTTGTTCTTTCATTAAATATAAAGGTACAGGGGATTGTACAAAATTATTTCCCGGACATTTCATTTAGTAATGATAATGTGTATTCCATCCTTTTAAAAGTTTCTTCTTTGCCCAACAATACTGCAATATCAAAAACGCCCGGACCATACTTTTGTCCTACGAGCATAATTCGTAGTGGCAACATTAATTCACCGGGCTTTAATTGGTTTACTGAGGCAATTTCTTTGAATGCGTTTTCAAGTTCTGTTGCATTCCATAAAGTCGTAAGCCTGTAGGTGCGTATCAGTTCACTAAAGAAAAGATTTTTATTTTCATTCCATTTGGTAAGTATAGAAGGCGTATCGATTACCACAGGACTTATAAAAAAGAATTGAGCCTGCTGCCAAAAATCAGTAAGTAATGTGCACCTGTCTTTAGTTAAAGCAATTATTTTTTCTAAGTTTGTTTCGTTGTTAATTATAATTCCTTTTTCTTCAAAAATTCTTTTTACTTCATGTTTTAAACTTCCAGCATCCAGTTTTTTAATCCATTCATGGTTAAACCACTTTGATTTTTCAAAATCAAATTTTGCACCGCTTGAATGAACTCTTGGAACAGAAAACCTATCAACCAATTCACCTAATGAAAATATTTCTTTTTCTGTCCCATCATTCCATCCGAGAATAGCAAGCGTGTTAATAAATGCTTCAGGTACAAAGCCGAGTTCTTTAAATCCTTTCATTACATCACCTGTATTCGGGTCTTTCCATTCCAAGGCAAACACAGGAAACCCAAGCCTGTCGCCATCCCTTTTACTTAACTTTCCATTACCATCTGGTTTTAAAATTAATGGAAGGTGCGCCCACTCAGGCATTTGATTTTCCCAGCCAAAATATTTCCATAACAGTATATGTACAGGTGCGCTTGGCAGCCATTCCTCACCGCGGAATGCATGAGTTATTTTCATTAAATAGTCATCTACAACTACAGCAAGATGATATGTAGGCATTCCATCTGCTTTTACCAACACTTTGTCATCAACACCATTTGTGTCCATCTCTATTTCTCCTCTTATCATGTCTTTGAAAAATACAGATTCATTCCCGTTTATTTTTATTCTTATTACATAAGGGAAGTTAGCTTTCAGCAATGCTTCAGTTTCCTGAGGGGTTAAAGAAAGAGAATTGCGCATATTCATGCGAACAGAATGCCCATAGAGAAGATTATTTCTCCCTTCACTCTTCAACTTTTCTCTCATGGCTTCAATTTCTTCCGGTGAGTCAAAAGCATAATAAGCATGTCCTTTCTTTACAAGTTCTTCAGCATATTTTTTATAAAGATTTTTACGTTCACTTTGCCTGTAAGGTCCGTATTCGCCTTCTTTGTGCGGACCTTCATCCGGTAGAATTCCGCACCAGTTTAGGCAATCTATTATATATTGTTCCGCACCAGCCACGTAGCGGTTTTGATCAGTATCTTCAATTCTTAAAATAAAATCACCATTAAATTTTTTCGCAAATAAATAATTATACAAAGCTGTGCGAACCCCACCCAAATGTAACCCGCCTGTAGGGCTTGGTGCAAATCGTACTCTTACCTTTTTCATTGGGCAAAGATAAAGCGGCTGAATTACAGATAGTTTATGAAATAAAAAAACCCGTGAATAATATCACAGGTTTTTTGCATAGGGGTTTAATTTTTTTATCTCTAAATTTATCTTAATAAAATTGTTTTTGGGGTACTGCCATCAATTGAAATAGTTGCAATACGGTCGCAGAAGCCATTTCCAAAATCAAGGATAGCAAAATGATTAGGTCCCTGTATTTTTATTTTGCCCATATCAATATTATCGCATAAAACTTTCTTCTCCAGGGGTTCAGTGATTTCAGAGGTTCTTGTTTTTCCTGCGGCATTGGTAACAGTATGTGAACCAGTTATTAAAAAAACATCATCAATTAAATCGTGGGCGGTAGAAGCTCCTGCAGTTTGAACTACTTGCTGAGAACCACTGTGCAACCAGTAGTGTCCATTGGGTGCAGTAACTTTTCCATCTTCACATTTGCGCATCCAGCTCTTAGTGCCACCCTGGCTTGTATTAGTCCATGTAATAATTCCTTCTTTTTTGAAGCCACTCACATAATAATTATCAAAGGTCATAACAGCAATACTTCCCGATTTTCTGAGTGAATCACTAAGTGTAACATTTATTTTGCCGCTTCTTGTTACTCCATTAGTTGAAGTGCAGCCTGCTCCGAAATCAATAGAAATCGTTTTTGGAAAGCCTATCAAAGGGGTTACAGAAACAGTAGCACAACTAAGCACATTCATAGTTGTAGTTATACCTACAGCTGTTTCGCCGGAAAATCCTTTATCTGCTGCAGCTTCATCCAATACATATTCTGCGTCGGAATTCAGATTGTCAGAGATTGCCTGGTCTCCGCTTAATTCAAAAGTTGTTTCAAGTTCATCTGCAGTACCGGAGCTCGTATTGTCTTTTTTACACGAGGGAAAAGCGGCAACTACAGATATAGTAGCCATAACAATCAGATAATTTTTTAATTTCACAAAGTAGTTTTTAAAATACGGTTAAAATAAGGTTATAAATCCTCAGACGATTTTTCGGAATGAAAGTTTAATTCATTAAAAAGATTTATTTTTCTTAAATGTTTTATTTCGTAAAAACGCCGTGGTTACTTAAAAAATTGTATCCTGAATGTATTTGGGAATTTAAAACGACCGAAAAAATTATTTACCTCACATTTGATGATGGCCCACATCCGCAGGCAACGCCATTTGTATTGCAGGAACTAAAAAAGTACAATGCGAAAGCAACTTTTTTTTGCGTTGGAGAAAATGTAAAGGAATATTTTGACATTTATAAACAGATCATTTCAGATGGACATAAGCCGGGTAACCATACCTACAACCATTTAAATGGTTGGAAAACATCTGATAAAAAATATCTTGAAGATATAGGGCAGGCACAAGATCTTATCGATAGTAATCTCTTTCGGCCACCTTATGGAAAAGTTACAAAATTTCAATTAAAAGCTTTACAGGGAGAAAAATTCAATTTGAAAACAATAATGTGGAATGTAGTCAGTGGTGATTTTGATGAAAAAGTTACACCGGAAAATTGTTATCTCAATGTGATCAATCATACAAGTCCTGGCTCAATCATAATTTTTCATGATAGCTTAAAAGCTTTGCCCAAGCTACAATATGCATTGCCACGTATGCTGGAACATTTTATCGAAAAAGGATTTCAATTTAAAATTATTTCACCTCAAGCTTAAAAAAAAATTGGGCCGGGGTAGACACCCCGGCCCGTTTTTAATCCGTACCCTATGAAAACTGTTGTGAAGTTATGAAATTGTTTTTAACAAATCAACAACAATTTTTTTAATGGAGTTTAAAATTACATGTAGTGCTATTATATGTAATACGATAGTAAAAATCCATCTTCGAATGAGCGTAAAATTACTATCCATTTACTCTAACAATTTTACAATTTCCGGAGTTCGATTGCTTCAGCCTAAGTAAATATTTTTAAGCATCTTTTTTCCAACCGATTATTTGTTTATGATTACTGTTGATTACTTTTTTTAAGTCACTTTCTCTTGTTAATTTATTTTCATTTTCCTTTGCTTTGTGAAACTAATTGACACCCACACACATTTGTATTTGAAGGAATTCTCTGAAGATATTTATGAAACAATACACCGTGCAGAGACTGAAGGTGTAGAAAAATTTTATCTCCCTGCTATTGATAGTTCAGAATCTGCTGCAATGTTTGAACTTGAAGAAAAGTTTCCCGGCAAATGCATAGCTATGGCCGGTTTGCATCCATGTTCTGTGAAGGAAAATTATATAGAAGAATTAGATAAGATCAGGAAAATGCTGGCACAAAGAAAATTTGCAGCTATTGGAGAAACAGGTCTTGATTTTTATTGGGATACTTCATTTATAAATGCACAATATGAAGCACTTTCTATACAAGCTGATTGGGCGTTGGAATATAATCTGTCTCTGATACTCCATACCCGCAACGCCATGCAACAAACAATTGATGTTATAAAAACATATAATGGCAAAGAATTGCGAGGTATTTTTCATTGTTTTAGCGGAACACTGCAAAATGCAAAGGATATAATTGGCCTCGGATTTTTTTTAGGCATAGGAGGTGTAATTACATACAAAAATTCAGGGTTGGCTGAAGTTATTAAGGGAGTTGACCTGGAGTATATTGTGCTTGAAACAGATGCACCGTATTTAACTCCGGTGCCATACAGGGGTAAAAGAAATGAAAGCAGTTATATAAAATATATTGTACAAAAAATTGCAGAAATTAAAAATCTTTCAATGGAAGAAGTAGCTTATCAAACTTCTATAAATGCTGAAAAAATATTTTCAGTGTAATAGCCATTTTGTTTATTGTATATAACTTTATTTTTCCCCGGACTACCACAATAAGAATTTTTTCTATTAAAAAAATAAAAGGTAAAATTTATGTTACCGGATTTACGTTAGTTGATTTATATTCTAATAAATGAAGAGATTCTTTTGAATAAACAGTTTTGAGTAATTTTGTAATGCTAATATTAATACCTGCCCCTCTATAAAAAAAATCTTACCATATAATTTTTTGTTTATTCTTTTTTTTACGATCTGTGGTAATATTTATGCGCAGGACCGTGTCATCACAGGGCGAATAACTGATGCCAAATCAAAACTTCCTTTAGCTTCCTGCAGTATTTATTCGCTTAATTCCGGCAACGGAGTTATTACGGATGAAGATGGAAAGTTTACTTTTTCAATAAATGACAAAACTGATTCTATAGCTATATCAATGATAGGTTATAAAACTGTTTCAAGATCTGTAACAAAAGCTAAAAAACAGGAAATAAATTTTGAAGGAATACCCGCTACAGGATCTATGACAGAAGTTGTGGTAGCTATAAAATCAAAATATACAAAAGCCCAAAGGCTGGTTAAAAAAGTTATAAAAAACAAAGATCACAATGATGCTTTCAACAATAAAACTTATCAATGCGAGGTATACGATAAAATAGAAGTTGATCTTAAAAATATTCCTGAAAAATTGCAAACCAACCGTTTATTAAAGCCACTGGCCTTTGCGTTTAATAACCTGGATACAACAGAGGATAATCAAAAAGCATTACCGGTATATTTATCTGAAAGCAATTCAAATTTTTATTATAAAAAAAATCCTGAAAAAGAACGGTATGATTATACAGCCATTAAAAGCTCCGGACTTGATAATAAATCTGTATTGACTTATGTAGATGGGCTATATAAAAAATTTAATGTTTATGATAATAATATTAAACTGATAGATGTAAATTTTGTTAGCCCTATTGCAGATAATGCCTTAAGTTATTATAACTACCATATACTCGACACAGTTTTCTTTGACAACCATAGATGCATACAGGTTCAGTTTGTGCCAATACAATTTGGGAGCAATACATTTAATGGGTATATGTGGATAGCAGATACATCCTATGCGATTAAATCTATTGTAATGCACATGGATAAAAATGCCAACATAAACTTTGTAAATAAATTTCAGATTTCACAATTTTTTGAAATAGGAAATCTAAATAAATTTTTACCCGTAAAAAACATTTTATATGTCGACCTGACTGTTCCTGGCATGAAAAAAACCGGGATCATTGCGAAGAAAACAACTTTATATAAAGATGTAATTCTTAATAACGATTTAATTGATACTGCGTTTAATAAAAAGGCTGCTGAAGTTTTGGCATATGGGAATGATACTGCTAAACCTGCAGTCACAAGGTTTGAGTCGCTAAGTAAGTCGGAGAATTCAGTGTATGTATTAATGGATACTTTAAATAAAATTCCTGCAGTCGTAACTTATGGCAAAATTATTTCTGCTATTAGCACTGGTTATTATACAACCGGCCATGTAGATATCGGAAATCTTTATTCCATATACACGAGCAATAGAGTAGAAGGCAACCGTTTTACTTTCGGGTTAAAAACCAATTCGTCATTTAATGGCAAAATACAACTGCGTGGTTATGCAGGATTATCAACAAGAGATAAACAGTTCAGGTATTTGCTTGGTTCTCTTTTTGTATTAAATCCAAAACAATGGACAACTCTCAGGTTAGAATTAAGAAGCGACTTATCAGGAACTTATGACCACGATGATGAACTGGATCAAAATTCAGTTTTTGCGTCTTTTTTAAGAAGGGTAAACTATACTGAAATAAGATTAATAAACAGTAAATATACAAGCGCAGCGTGGCGAAAATATTTCGATAATGGAATTGGAATTGGAGCAGAAGTTAACCATAATATTTTTACACCTTTCTTTAATGTTTATTATACCCATAATGATTTTAAGCCTTACATAATAACCACTCCCGGTGTTAATCATAATTATACAATAAACGAAGTCACTTTCTCTTTACGTTATTCCCACAAAGAAAAATTTATTACCGAGCATTACAGACGAGGAAGCCTTGGAAGTAACTACCCGATTATAACACTTGGTTATACAAAAGGAATAAAAATAAATAACGGCATCTTGAAAAGTGATTTCGATTTCAACAAATGGAACCTGAATATCCAGCATGATTTTACTGATGGACGAATAGGACAATTGTCATATACAATTGATGCAGGATTAACCAACGGAATATTGCCGATAATATTATTAAATGTGCAAAAGGGCAATGACACTTATTACTATAACAAGTATGCATTTAATAATATGAACCGGTTTGAGTTCGCAACCGATAAATATGTAAGCCTGGCTGTTCAGCAATCATTTGGGAGTTTTCCTTTTAATTATTTGCCATTAATTAAAAAGCTGAAATGGCGCTCACTGGCTACATTCAGAGGAGTACTGGGAACTATGTCAGAAGCAAATAAAATTGCCAATGGTTATTATGATACTTCGATTAATTATCATTTTTCTATTCCTGAAAAAATTCCATACATGGAAGCAGGGTTGGGGATAGATAATATTTTTCATTTAATAAGAATAGATGCAATCTGGCGACTGAATTATTTAAGTAATCCGGGTATTCCAAAATTTGGTATCAAAGGAAGTATAGAATTGAAATTTTGATTTTGATGTACTTCTGATTTTTGACTTCCTTCTTTTACTGCTGTGTTATTAATGGTTTACATTATTTTGCAAGAAAATGATGGCTTCTTATAAATCCTTCTTTATGCTTTATTCCTTTACCCAAAACTTTGAAAGGGGTATAAATCACGCATACCAAACGCTCACTCACACATATCAAAGGTGTGGGCATTGCCATTCTCTCTTAATAATAAAAACATAACATCCACGAGTATATAAACATGTAATTTTGCCGGTAAAAAACCCTGGTTTCAAATGAAAAGTATTACGTTATTATTTTGTTTCTTTTTTCTCGTCAGCCGCATTACTACCGCACAAAAAGCAACAGACACTTCTACCAGAATTACCTTACCAAATGGCTGGAGTCTTTCCCCTGCAGGACACGGATATCTTCTCGGCGATCTTCCACTCAACATTGCTGTAAGCTCTTCAAAGAAATTAATGGCTGTTACCAATAACGGGCAGAGTACCCAAAGCATACAGCTTATAGATGTGAAAACAGAAAAAATAATGAACAACATTGAAGTTGCAAAATGCTGGCTGGGTTTAAAGTTTACCGCTGATGAAAAATTTTTATATGCATCTGGTGGAAACGACAACTGGATCTTGAAATATGCAATAAAAAATCATAAACTTTTATTACAGGATTCATTAAAGCTTGGCGATAAATGGCCTAACAAAATATCACCCGCAGGAATTGATATTGATGATAAAAAAAATCTATTGTATGTGGTTACAAAAGATAATAACTCTTTATACATTCTTGACCTGCTTACAAAAAAAATTAAGGGACAATATAAACTCGGCGGTGAAGCTTATACCTGCCTGTTATCTCCCGATAAAAAAGAATTGTACATCAGTTGCTGGGGTTGCGATAAGCTATATGTGTTTAATACTGTTTCAAAAATATTTACAAATAAAATAAACGTGGGCAATAATCCCAATGATATTTGCTTAACAAAAAGAGGCAAATATTTATTTGTTGCTAACTCCAATGACAATTCGGTTTCGGTAATTGATATACCTTCCAAAAAAGTAATTGAAACATTAACTTCTTCCTTGTATCCCAACGCACCGGAGGGTTCCACTACCAACGGGCTGGCATTGAGTCCTGATGAAAAAACTCTATACATTGCCAATGCAGATAACAATTGCCTTACGATATTTGATGTTAGTAAACCCGGCAATAGTACATCAAAAGGATTTATTCCGACTGGGTGGTATCCTACCTGCGTTAAAGCAATTGACAATAGAATTTTTGTAACCAACGGAAAGGGATTTTCTTCTATGGCAAATCCTTATGGTCCTAATCCTGCTAAAGAAGGACAAGAAGTAATTTATCATTCTGGTGAAAAAAACAAGCCTCGTGAAGAGCAATACATTGGTTCATTATTTAAAGGAACCATGAGTATTATAAATGTACCTTCTGAGAAAAAGTTGGGTACGTATTCAAACCAGGTATATCGCAATACTCCTTATACAAAAGAAAAAGAATTACAGTCGAAAGGAGAAGATGGAAATCCGATCCCTAAAAAAATTGGTGACCCCTCTTCCATAAAATATGTGTTTTATATTGTTAAAGAGAACAGAACTTATGACCAGGTTCTGGGTGATATTGAAGAAGGCAATGGTGATACAAGCCTTGTGCTATTTGGTGAACATGTTACACCTAATCAACACAAGCTGGCGAAGGAATTTGTATTGCTTGATAATTTTTATGTTGATGGCGAAGTAAGTGCTGATGGCCATAGCTGGAGCCTGGGCGC
>JBDTYU010000021.1:0-2745 GCA_040005535.1 Ginsengibacter sp.
ACTAATTTTTCTTCTAATATTTTTTGAATTACTTCCAGTGATTGCGGATGATCAGGAACTGGCTCGTTGAACAAATTGTTTAAGAATGATGGCTCCACATCGGTAAATAAAGGTTTGTTTTCTGCCTGTTGCAGATAATCAGTAATATAATCAATAAGATAATGACCGGCCTTGCGGAATTCTTCGTATTGCATAATTGATATTATTTACAGAAACATATTATTAAATAACGATACAATTTTCCTTGTTGTATTGGCTTAGCAGAACCCCCGGCGTATATCCTTAACCGTTAGTTAAGATATCAATCATCAAAATCCTCTTCCGCCCGGCTTTGCCGGTGGCAATTCTTTCCTTGGAAGTTTTACTTCTCTCATGGCAGCGTCATAAACAAATGCTGCTACAATTGTCGCAGCCTGTTTAAGATCATCTTCCTGTAAATGATCATACACATCCATGTTGCTGTGATGATTTCTTGTATCGTATTCAAGAGGATCCTGTATAAATTGAAAACCCGGTAACCCTACTGCATCAAATGATAAATGATCGGTGCCGCCTGTGTTACTGATGGTAAGCGTTTTAGCACCAAGATCATTAAAAGGTGCAAGCCACTGCTCAAAAATTGGGCGCACTGCTTCGTTGCCCTGTAAATAAACTCCGCGAATTTTTCCTGTGCCGTTATCTACATTAAAATAAGAAGAGAACTTTTCATGTTCCGGTAATAATTTCATATCTGCAGGGTCTGCAAAAGTTTTCTTTACATAGCCTCTCGATCCAAATAAGCCCTGCTCCTCCCCGCTCCACAACGCAATACGTATTGTTCTTTTTGGCTTCACGCCAATTGCTTTTAATATTCTTACTGCTTCCATCATTACCATACAACCTGCGCCATTATCTGTAGCTCCTGTGCCGCTATGCCACGAATCAAGGTGGCCGCCAAGCATTACTATCTCGTTTTTTAATTTTTTATCAGTGCCTCTTATTTCTGCAATAACATTGTAGCCCTTTGTATCATCAGTGAAAAATTTTGTTTGAACGTCTACATCCATTTTAACGGGTATGTTATTTTTAAGGAGGCGTACGATGGTCATATAATCTTCCCATTGCAATGCAATATCCAAAAAGTTAGCAGGGTCTGTAACTTTGTACGGACCTGCCTGTTGTACAAAAATAGTTCCGTCGTGGTTGCGGGGATTGGCCGTAAAAATAGCAATGGCACCTTCACTTGTTGCCAGTGATTTTAAAGTATTCAACAAGCTTTGCTGAACACGATTCTGATTTATAAATTGTTCTCTTCTTTTACGTGCTGCCGCTGTATCAACAGGTTGCATTTTTATATTTGACATTGAATCTAATTCTTCATCTGTATATCTTTTCGCATCTGTTTTAAAGCTTAATTTATAAGAATCAGTTTTATCTGTTATCAAAATCTTTCCGGCAAGTTTACCCCGGTATGCATCAAGGCCTGCAGAGTCTTTTGCAGCGATAAGAATTACTTCAGTATTATGCAGTCCGGTTGTGCCGCCTGTCCATACTTTTGGATAAGCCTCTAAAGATTTATACCAGGGAGCCGTCATAGCTACATAAGATTTTTCAAGCTCCCAGCTTTTTCCAAAATCTCCCCATGGATCAATCATAGCATTAGTTAAGCCCCACTGTGTCAACTGATCTTTTGCATAATTTGCAGCTCTCATAAACCCGGGAGAGCCCGTTAGTCTTGGCCCGCTGGCATCTGTTAAATGAAAAGCAATATCCATTACTTTGGAATTTTGCAATCCTTCTTTCCTTATCTGGCTCATTACACTTGTATCAATCTTTTCATTTTGTGCAAATAGAATTGAAGGCATTAAAAGAAAAAAGAAAATGATGGCTTTTATATAATTCATAATTATAAATTTTCAATAAGGTAATAACTTATTTTCTAATTTTAAAAATAAGGTTAGCATAAATTTTTATCATTATTTTGTCAGCTAAAGATGAAAATATCAATTTCATTTAATTGCTTAAGATTACAGATTGATAATTTTATTTCTTCTTAACCTTTACTTTGTGATGCTTTTGCACAATATGGTAACTTAACCTGTATCCTAAATACTGATCAGTTATTTATTCATTATTAAAATTAAGTTTATGGAACAACAATTAATTGCAATCAGAGATCAGCAAAAAGAAACATGGAATAAATTTTCACCAGGATGGAAAAAATGGGATGAGTTTACTATGAATTTTTTAAAGCCGATGGGAGATGCCATCATAGAGACATTAGAAATAAAAGATACTGACCAGGTGCTTGACATTGCATGCGGAACGGGTGAGCCGGGGCTTACCATTGCAGCGATAGCAAAAAATGGTAAAGTAACCGGTACTGACATTGCAGAGAAGATGTTGGAAACAGCAAAAGCGAATGCTTTATCCAAACAAATTAAAAATTATGAAACAAGAGTATGTGATGTTTGCGATCTCCCTTTTGATGAAGATAATTTTGATAAAATAAGCTGTCGCATGGGATTTATGTTTTTCCCTGACATGCAGGTAGCCTCTGATGAAATGTTCAGAGTTTTAAAGCCGGGTGGTAAAATGGCTACTTCTGTTTGGAGCATACCAGATAAAAATATATGGATAACAAAAATTATGGGTGTTATAAATTCAAACCTTCAACTGCCGCCACCACCCGCCGGTTCACCTGGCATGTTTCGTTGCGGCGCAACTGGCTTTATGAAATCAATAATGGAAAAATCAGGATTTAAA
>JBDTYU010000022.1:0-6986 GCA_040005535.1 Ginsengibacter sp.
GAATTCACAAGGAAATTCTTTATGGTTTTTCTTATCGGAGGTACATTAGTTGGGTATCTTATTTTTGGTTCTGTTGCAGCTTTAATTGGTGCCGCTATTACTAAAAAACAACCTAACAAATTCATTGGAGATATTAATCAAATTCCTCAATAATGGATATTTCCGTAGTGATTCCGCTTATTGACGAAGCTGAATCTTTGCCTGAACTTGAAGCATGGATAAAGAGGGTAATGGAGCAAAATTATTTCAGCTACGAAATTATTATGGTGGATGATGGAAGTACCGATAATTCATGGAATATAATTCAACAGCTTCGCAATAATAACCCATATATTAAAGGGATAAAATTTCAACGCAATTACGGCAAAAGCGCAGCATTGAATGAAGGTTTTAAAATTGCAAAGGGCGAAGTTGTTATTACTATGGATGCCGATCTGCAGGATAGCCCTGATGAAATTCCTGAATTAAGAAAAATGGTATTGTGTGAAGGATTCGACATTGTAAGCGGCTGGAAGAAAAAAAGATTTGACAGTACACTTTCAAAAAATATTCCATCAAAATTATTTAACGCAGCAACAAGAAAAGTAAGTGGCATTAATCTCCACGATTTTAATTGCGGATTGAAAGCTTATAAAAATAAAGTGATAAAAAATATCGAGGTGTATGGCGAAATGCACCGGTATATTCCGTTGATCGCAAAATGGGCCGGGTTTAAAAAATTTGGTGAAAAAGTTGTAGAACACAGGCCAAGAAAATATGGTATTACCAAATTTGGCTGGAGCCGTTTTATAAATGGCTTCCTTGACCTTGCTTCTATAATCTTTGTAGGAAAATTCAGAAAAAACCCAATGCATTTTTTTGGATTGTGGGGAACGTTGTTCTTTTTATTCGGGCTTACTGTTTTTATTTTTCTCATAATTACCAAATTATTTTTTGATCAAACAGGTATGACGCAAAGACCTTTGTTCTTTTTTGCTATTCTTGCCATGATTATAGGTGCACAACTATTTCTTGCAGGTTTCCTTGGAGAACTTATTTCAAGAAACGGAGCAGAAAGAAATAATTATTTAATCGAGGATAAAATTGTTTAGTCGTTGAATAATTACATTTGCTTAATTGTTTCATCTTTGATTCCAGCAATATTTAAAAATGTCTCAAACTTCAGTTGGATTAGTTCCCTCTTCTTCGGAGAGGGGTTGGGGAGAGGCTTCCAAAATAATAATCATCGGGCCGGCACATCCATTACGCGGAGGTCTTGCTTCATACGACGAGCGGCTTGCCAAAGAATTCACTGACCAGGGATTTATTACAACTATTTATACATTTTCCTACCAGTATCCATCATTCCTTTTTCCCGGAACCACACAATATTCAACTGAACCTCCGCCGCAAAATATTTCTATCAGAGTAAGAATAAATTCTATAAACCCTGTAAACTGGATCATCATTGGAAATGAATTAAAAAAATTAAAGCCCGATATTATTGTCGTGAGATATTGGCTTCCATTTATGGGACCATGCCTTGGTACTATTTTAAGAAGGGTTAAGAAAAACCATCACACTAAAATTATATGCATAGCCGACAATATTTTTCCTCATGAAAAACGGGCGGGAGATAAAGCCTTTACAAAATATTTTCTCAAGCCAATAGATGGTTTTATAACTATGAGTCAAAAAGTTCTTGGAGACCTGAATCAATTTGCAGGAAATAAGCCTGCACAATTTGTGCCTCATCCCTTATATGATAATTTCGGTGAAAAAATTTTAAAAGAAGAAGCAAGAAAAAAATTAAATATTAGTTCTAATGATAAAGTGCTTTTATTTTTTGGCTTCATAAGAAAATATAAGGGGCTCGATATTTTACTGAATGCAATGAAAATTCTCAATTCAAAATTCAAAATTCAAAATTTAAAACTATTGATAGCGGGAGAATTTTATGAAGATGAAAAAAATTATCAGCGATTATTAAACGACCCGGCTATAAAAGATACTCTTATTTTGCATACTCATTTTATTGCAGACAGCATGGTGAAATATTATTTGTGTGCTGCTGATTGCGTGGTGCAGCCATATAGAAATGCAACTCAAAGCGGGGTTACACCACTCGCCTATCATTTTGAAAAACCAATGATAGTAACTAATGTGGGTAGTTTGCCATCTCTCGTTCCCGATAAAAAAGTTGGGCTTGTTGCAGAACCCAATGCGGAAAGTATTGCTGAAAAAATTATGCTATACTTTTCGTTGGGTGAAGAATTCTTTTTACCCCATCTAAGAGAAGAAAAGAAAAAATATAGCTGGAGCAATATGATAGAGGAAATTATTAAAATAGCAAATTGAAACCTTATGTTATATATAACAATAACAAAAAAAAATTAGTTCAAAATCAGTTATGAAAAAAAAGTTAACCTTACCCATTGATGAAAAAATACTTGCCCCGGGCAAAAAAATATTGTGACGAAAGAAAAATCGGTTTATCTGTCATAGTGGAAAATTTTTTAATTAAATTCATTAAGGAGAATTCATAAAGGACGAGTTAATATTCAATTACACATAAATAAATTAAGTTGAGTAACCGCCCCAACCAATTTTTTAAAAGAAATTTATTTTAATGATATACCGCAGTAAAGCGCCTTTGCGCATAGGCCTCGCCGGTGGCGGCACAGATGTAAGCCCGTATAGTGATCAATATGGAGGAGCTATATTAAATGCAACAGTTTCGCTTTTTGCCTATGCGAATATTGAACCCATAGAAGAAAATGCAATCATAGTAAAAGCGCTTGACAGGAAGGAAGAGCAGCGTTTTGAATGGGCGCCTGCATTGCCTGTTGACGGAACGCTTGATTTATTAAAGGGCGTATATAACCGCATTCAAAAAGATTATGGAATGCCATTAACAGGTTTCAGGTTGTCAACATTTGTAGATGCCCCGGCAGGCTCAGGGCTTGGTACTTCTTCAACATTGGTTGTAGCCATCATTGGCGCATTTGTTGAAATGCTAAAGCTTCCCTTAGGTGATTATGACATTGCCCATTACGCTTACCAGATAGAGAGAGAGGATCTCAAACTCACAGGTGGCAAGCAGGATCAATATGCTGCGATGTTTGGTGGTGTTAATTTTATGGAATTCTATGAAGGAGATAAAGTAATTGTAAATCCTCTGCGCATTAAATCACAATATTTGCATGAGCTTGAAAATAATCTTGTCCTTTACTTTACAGCCAATAGCCGCGAGAGTGCTGTAATTATTAATGAACAGATTAAAAACGTACATGATAAAAATGAAAAAAGTATTGAGGCAATGCACCAGTTAAAAGAGCAGGCACGAATGATGAAAGAAGCATTGCTAAAAGGCCGCCTGAATGAATTTGGCGAAATACTCGATTTTGGATTTCAGCAGAAACGCAGGATGGCACACAATATTAGCAACACCCGTATTGAAGAAATTTATGAAGCAGGAAAAATGGCAGGAGCAACTGGTGGCAAAATAAGCGGCGCAGGAGGCGGTGGTTTTATGATATTTTATTGCCCTGGAAATACCCGTCATTCTGTTATCGATGCCTTAAATAAATTTGGTGGCGAAGTAAAGAATTATACATTTATAAAACATGGGCTTACTACATGGTGTGCTTAAAATAAAATGTATTTGAATACTCTCCAATACGAATATTTTTTGCCTGATAAAATTTCCAAAGGATTATTTCATTATTATAACTCCTTCCAAATATTTTGGTGCCCCAAGATCTTTACTTCGTTTACATGGCAAAGAACCGCCAATGCTTATTTTTATCTTACCCGGTAAGGATACATTTTTTCCATTACTATTTATTAATGATAACATACCAGGATTAATAGAAAATTTTACAACGGTTGATGCTCCCGGGGTTAATGATATTCTTTTAAATCCTTTCAAAGAATATAACGGAGATGTGATACCGGTATCTTCGTGTGTAAGATACAATTGCACCACTTCATCGCTTTTAAATATCCCTGCATTGGTTACGGTTACTTCCGCATCTGCTGATTCATTTTTAGTA
Organism: Ginsengibacter sp.; assembly: GCA_040005535.1. Lineage (GTDB taxonomy): Bacteria > Bacteroidota > Bacteroidia > Chitinophagales > Chitinophagaceae > Ginsengibacter. The sequence continues at coordinate 4,035 of JBDTYU010000022.1, forward strand.
ATCGTCTTCTTTGATAATTTTAAATTGCTATAAATAAATTTTGTATAACTCAATCCAAAGCCAAATGGATATAATGCATCTCCTTTAAAATAACGATATGTCCTGTTTTGCATTGAATAATCTTCAAACGGAGGAAGGTCGGAATCACTTTTATAAAATGTTATTGGCAATCTTCCTGCAGGGCTATAATCTCCGAACAAAACATCAGCGACAGCATTTCCTGCCGCCTGCCCGCCATACCATGCATTGATGATGCCGGGAATATTTTCAGCTTCCCAGGGAATAGAAATAGCACTTCCCGTCATCATCACAAACACAACCGGTTTGCCTGTTGCTTTCAATGCTTTCATAAAATCTGTTTGCACTGTTGGTAATGCAATGGTTGTGCGATCACCGCCACTAAATCCCGGATTGGTCACTTTCATTTCTTCTCCTTCCAGCCTTGGAGAAATTCCGCCAACATAAATAATAGCATCAGCATCTTTAATGCTGTCAATCAGTTTTGAAAAATCCTGCGTTTCATTTGCAGTAAAATCAGTTGCTGCTGAATAAAATATTTCTGCATTCTTCAGTTTATTTTTTATTCCTTGCAACACAGTTGTAACAACAGAAGGCTCTCCATTATAATTTCCTAACTGCGTTTCGGCATTATCAGAATTGGGTCCCAGCACTGCAATTTTTTTGATGTGCTTACTTAGCGGCAACAAATTATTTTGCTGCCCCGGCAGGCGGGTATTGCGAAGCAAAACAATAGATTGTCTTGCCATTTTCAATGCGTGATCTTTATGTGAATGGCTTTCTAAAACTGTAATGGGAATTTGCGCATACTTCACCATTTCAATTGGGTCGAACATTCCAAGACGAAAGCGAATGGTGAATAATCTTTTTAAAGACTGATCAATATCTGTCTCCGTTAATTTTCCATCCTTCACTGCCTTTGTCAATGTTTTATAAGTAGTATTACCACATTCTACATCTGTACCATGTAACACTGCATTGGCCGCTGAACTTTCTGCATCAGGAAACATTTTGTGGCGTTCATAAAAATCATCAATTGCTCCGCAATCAGAAGTAACATAACCGGTAAACTTCCATTGATTGCGCAAAATATCTATCATCAATTTATCATTGCCACAACATGGTTGGCCTGCGTAGGCATTGTAAGCACACATCACTCCGGCCACCTTTGCATGTACAACCAACTCATGAAATGCAGGTAAATATGTTTCCCAAAGATCATGATCACTTACATGCACATCAAATTCATGTCGTGAAGGTTCCGGACCGCTGTGAATTGCATAGTGCTTGGCACATGCTGCAGCTTTCAAATATTTGGGATCATTACCTTGTAAACCTTCAACAAATGCCTTTGCCATGCTGCCTGTAAGAAAAGGATCTTCACCATACGTTTCCTGTCCGCGACCCCATCTTGGATCCCGAAATATATTTATGTTCGGCGTCCAATAGGTTAAGCCTAAATAGCCTTCGTGATGATTATTGCGGTTGCTTTCATTATAAATAGCACGCCCTTCTTCCGCAGTGAAATCTCCCATTGTTTTCATGGAGTTGATATCAAAAGTTGCAGCCATTCCAATTGCCTGCGGGTATGATGTTACTTTAAACGAAGTTCTTGCCACTCCATGCAAACATTCATTCCACCAGTCGTATGCAGGGATATTCAAGCGATCAATAGCCGGTGTTGTATTAAGCATCTGCGCTACTTTTTCTTCAAGTGTTAATCTTGAAACGAGGTCTTTTACTCTTACATCTATTGATAATTTTGGATTTAAATAAGGCAGCTTTTGTGCTGTTAAAGATTTTATAGAATAAAACATTAACACCAAAAAAAATAATAACATTTTTTTCATTCGTAAAGAATTTTAGGAAATAATAAAACTTAAGTTAACCATAAAAAATGCGTTGGGCTATTACCGTTAGTTCATTGTTCAGCTGCAATAGCACATATAACGGCTTGTAACTCTTAACTCTCCATAAGTATTTGTCACACTGAGCTACCGGTCTTTTTGAATATGCATACCATTCAATATTAAAGCCGGTTTCATGTTCCCTAATCGTTTTTCCAAATCGTTTGTAACTCCAATATAAGAGTCGTAAAAGCATTCGGGAATATAGACAGAATAATTATGAGACAGTTTCATACTATAAATTTTATAAATTATACAGGTGATTCTTCGACAACCTCAGCATGACAAAACTTTTATAAATTAAACTGTAAGTTGTAATCCTATGGAACTGGCATAAAGTGATAAAAAAATAAATAATTGTAATAACCCGTACATTTAAAATTTATATAAAGCGATTGATAATATTTTCCATATACTCTTGCCTTCCGCTTCTCACTTCCGGCTCACCATTCGCAACAGCAAAATTTCTAAGGTCTTCCAATGATAATTTTCCTTCTTCAAATTCTTTTCCTTTACCATCATCAAAAGATGAATAGCGTTCTTTTCTTATTTTTTTATAATCAGATTTATTTAAAATATTATCAGCAATTATTAGTGCTCTTGCAAATGCATCCATGCCACCAATGTGTGCATGAAAGAGATCGGCAGGGTCGGTAGAATTTCTCCGGATCTTTGCATCGAAGTTGATGCCACCACCTTTAAGACCGCCAGCTTCTATAACTATTAACATGGCTTCGGTGAGTTCATTGATATTATTAGGAAACTGATCAGTATCCCAACCATTCTGATAATCTCCACGATTGGCATCCATGCTCCCCAGCAACCCTGCATCTGCCGCTACCTGCAGCTCATGCTGAAATGTATGCCCCGCAAGCGTTGCATGGTTCACTTCAATGTTCAGTTTAAAATCATTCATCAAATCATATTCACGCATAAAGCTTATTACTGTTGCTGCATCATAATCATATTGATGCTTGCTTGGCTCACATGGTTTTGGTTCAATAAAAAATGTTCCTTTAAAACCATT